>JBJTMR010000161.1:0-4149 GCA_046070625.1 Bdellovibrio sp.
AATGGCGGCTTGTGCTCCGGGTGGTTTTGATACCTCTTCGACGAAGTTAGCGGACGATCCTGAAACAGAACAAACAACTGGGGATAACTCGAGCGCCGCTGTTGTTCCACCAGAGTCGTCATCATCGTCTTCACAAAGTTCCACGGCTCCAAGTGACGGCACTTCGGCTGTGAGCTCCACAGCAACAGATTCGCAAATTTTGGCGAAGTATGCTTATGTCGACAAAAATAAAACGATCAATCAAAGCATGCTGAAGAACGCGCTTCTTTATTATCACAAAAATCTTTCGTCGATTAAAAATGACGACTATTTGTCAGTATTGGATTTCAGTTTGTCTTCCACCAAAAAGCGTTTCCATATCATCAACATGAAAACTGGTGACGTATGGAGCATTCACACCGCTCATGGTAAAGGTTCAGATCCGGATCATGATGGCTACGCAAATAAATTCAGTAATGTCTCTGGTTCCAACGCAAGCTCTATCGGTATTTATAAAACGGCAGAAACATACAGCGGCAGTCATGGATACTCTTTGCGCTTAGATGGTCTTTCAAAAACAAATTCCAACGCACGTGCGCGCGCGGTTGTGATTCATGGTGCAGACTATGTGTCAGAGGCGAGTGTGATTCAAGGACGCAGTTGGGGTTGTCCTGCAGTGACAATGTCGTACCGCACAAAACTTATCGACATGGTTAAAGGTGGCAGTATCATTTATGCCTCCGCTACAAATTAGAACAAAAAAATAAGTGGTGCCTTTTTGGAACTGATTTAGTTGGCAAACCTTTTGCTTTTCGGATTTGGTGTTGAGGTCATAGTGACCTCACCCAAAATCAAAACCACTTTTGTGGGAGGAAAGCATGAAATCAATGTTCAATCTATTCGTGTGTGCGGGCGCGATTCTTACTTCGTTTGCAGCAAATGCACAGCTTCAACTCGGACAACCATCATATGGTGGAACGGGTTGTCCTGCAGGTTCTGCAAGTGTCACACTGAGCCCTGATTCATCTGCGATCAGTATGTTATTTGATAGCTATGTGACAGAAGCTGGTAACACAACGGGCCGACGTGTTGATCGTAAATCATGCAATATCACTGTTCCAGTTTCCGTTCCAAATGGTTATTCCGTAGCCGTATTTCAAGTGGACTATCGCGGGTTTAACTTAATTCCTCGTGGCGCTTCAAATCGTTTTGACGTCGAGTATTTTTGGGCGGGATCACAAGGGCCTCGCGTGTCTCGTATGTTTACGGGTCCACAAAACGACAACTTTAACATTACTGACAACCTTGTTGCGCAGACACTTGTTTGGTCGCCTTGTGGTCAAAGTGTAAACTTGCGTGTGAACAGTTCAATGATGGCTCAATCCAATGCTCGCATGGAGCAAACAATGGGTATCGTGGACAGTGCTGACGTATCTTCTGGTTTGATCTATCACTTGCAATTCAGACGTTGCCGTTAATAGAGAATTTTATGAAAAAGCTGTCTATTGTTTTGATTGCACTTAATCTGACATTGGTCGCAGCATTCGCAAAGGCTCAGTCGCAGACTGAGCCTTTGGAACCTGGCGAAGAAGACTTTGCTGATTCTCCAGCCGGGGATTCAGGTAATGAAGACTCAGATCCAATTTCTGGCGTCCGCTTGGGGCAGGTTCAATTGGCTGGGGCAGGATGTGTCGGCGATACCGCCCGTGCGATTTTAAGTCCTGACAGTAAAACCGTTTCTATTATGTACGATCAATTTGAAGCGCGTGCTGGTGGCAATTCGGCCCGACGTACAGAGCTTTCCTGTCAAACTAGAATTCCAATTCAGGTTCCCGCAGGATATCGTGCAATGGTCACTCGTTTGGATTATCGTGGCTTTACCTCAGTCGCTCCAAAAGGTGGTCGCGCCGTATTAAAAACCTTCTATCAAATTTTGGATTGGAACACGGCAAGTTCATTGTCGCCGGTTGTGAAGCGCAGAAAGGTTTTTAACCAACAGAAACAGGGTCCCTTTACCACCACCTCTAAAATGCGTATTAAAAACTTTTATCATGAGTGTGGGAAAAGCTTTTTGTTAGATATCAACACCAAGCTTGTTGGCGTTTCTAAAGGCGGAGAAGAGACGATTATCGCTTTGGATACCACGGACGTTTCATCAAAAGTTACATATTCTTTGCGTTGGAAGAAATGCCGCTGATATGAAAGGCGAACTGCTGATCACAGTTCGCCAAAGGCAGAAAACTAGTAAAGCTTAAGTTGTTCTCCAACAAGCTTTTTGAGGTCATTTACATAGCCCGCATATTCTGAAAGATCTAAACGGTCGTCTTTGCGAACATGAGCACTAGGTGAGTTGTACTGAGTCAGTTCAATCACATCTGCATGGGAAGAGATTTCAGAAAAACCTTCTTCTTCAAGTGTTGTCATTAAAATGTCCAAGTCGTGGGCATCGTCACCCTCAGGAAAATCGAGTTCACGCAATGTCATCATAGCCTTTAGGTAAAGCTCACAAGCTTGTGCCAGATTGTAGCCGACAATGTCGTGTTGATTTTCGTCGCCAAGGTTTTTCTTAGCAATATCTAGGTTGTCTTCGGCTTTTAAGATCATCGACTTGGCGGTGGAGACGCTCATGAGAACCCCTTCTAAAGTTATAGGAAAACTGTAGCGTGAAGTTGGGTCTTTTAAAACAAAAAAGCCATATACCGGAAAGTATATGGCTTTTTTTTTGGTTTGCACTCCGGCTTGGCCGGAGCAATTACTAAAGGGTCAGAGCCCCGGAGTATTACTTAGCAGTTTTCAAATGACGTTCGATGATGTCTTTGAACTCAGCAAATGGGTATGCACCGCGAAGAGAAACACCGTTAATCAAGAAACCTGGAGTTCCAGAGAAGTTGAACTTCTTAGCTTCTTCCATGTCTGCTTCGATGATTTTAGTGATTTTTTCGTCTTTAAGGTCTTTTTCAAGACGTTTCATGTCAGCACCAGCTTTTTTAGCTGAATCTTTCAAGAAACCTTCTTTTTTAGTGCGAAGTTCGCCTTGGTTTTCGAAAACGATGTTGTAGAATTTTTCAGCTTTTGCATGGTCTTGCATTGCAATAGCTTCAAAGTAACGTGCCGCTGGCATTGCCATAGGATGGAAATCCAAAGGTAAGTGCTTGTAAACTACGCGAACGTCCTTAGGGTAAGCTTTCATAACTTCGTCAACAGTGGCGTGACCTTTAGAGCAGTATGGGCACTCAAAGTCAGAGTATTCAACGATAGTGATTTTAGCATCTTTAGGCCCGAAGAAAACGCGGCTTTCATCAATTGTTGGTTTCAAAGGGCTTGCGAACTCTTCGTCACGCTTTTTGCCTTCATCAGCCATCGCTTTTTCTTGTGCTTTTTTCTGAGCGTTTTGAGCTGCTTTGTTTACAACTTCAATGAATTGCTCTGGATCTTTTTCGATCGCTGTGAAAACGATGCTTGGATCTTTTTCTACTGCATCTTTAAGTTGTTTTGCAGACGGTGCACAGTTCACAAGTGAAAGTGCTAATGCTGTGATTGTTGCCAATTTAATTGCTTTCAATGTAGCCTCCATAATGGAAATTTAATTTGTTGATTCTCAAAAGCCTTCACATTGTGCCACCATATTTTAGCAGACGTAAACCAAAAAATCCCCGCCCTTGGTCCAGCAAGACGGTTTCTCCTGCGTTGCTGCGTCGACGGCGTGCTTTGAGTGCGCCTTTCTTTTTGCGCCTTGTATAAACGGGCTTGCTGAACCAAGGGATTGCGGCAGGGAAGAGTTCAATTTTCGAAGGGTTTGGACTTGCTTGGTTTTTGTATGTCTTTAGACTGTAGGTAATGAAAACAACAAATTTTATTATTGCAACATTGGTGTCGGCAGTTTGTCTTAATGCACAAGCGGGCTTGCTGTTTAACTATTCTCAATTGGCCACTAAAGATCTTGATGAGATGAATCAATTGGTGACCGACAAGATCAAAGAGTCAAAAAAGGCTTATTCGGGTAAGAACGTGCCACTTAAAGAGGCGCTCCAAGCAGTTTACTCACGCCCGAACGATGACGACATGATCGATAAAATTGCTGCACCTTTACGCACCAATTTAGATGAGATCGAAGCATGGGAAAAAACTGTCAGTCAATTAACTGACGAAGCAGTGAATGCTCTTAAGCAT
>JBJTMR010000162.1:0-3414 GCA_046070625.1 Bdellovibrio sp.
TCAAAGCTGCCGTTCGGAGTTTACTTGCTCTTGCCGCCGGATCGCGAACCGCCAAGCTTCTTGCATCCATCGAATGAACGCCCCATTGAAATGGAGCCGTTTTTTACTTTGTAGTCAGACCTTTTTGCAATTCTTCCTGAAGAAGTCTATAGGCTTCTTTGGGTCTGTAATTGGCATCAAAGACCAATCCATCTCCCAAAGATTTTTGATCCCCCATCGAGCCAAATTTATCAGTAAAGCCCCACATCCCAAAACTACTGCATGGAGTGCCATTACCAAGAAGACGCAGACAGACGTTCAATTTATCTGCAAAAAGATCACCCCGTGCAGAGGCTCCGTTGACATCCAGCTCTGAAACACGAACTTTAATATGAGCCTCTTTGAAGACTCTTTTCATCGCACGCCCGAGGTCCATTGCCTTCGCAGGGTCTTCTTCAGGATCATAATTGTGCGCTTGAAAACCAACGCCATCAATCAACTGGCCATAACCTAAATTATTCACATAATTAATGAACTTAATCATATTGGTGAGTTTATCACTGCTACCCGCTTGATCGATTCCGAAATCATTTATCCAATTCTCGCAGGAGGGATCCACTTCCTTCACTTTTCTTAAAGCATCAATGTAGATCTGCTTTCCGAAAGCCTTATACCAAATAGAAATATTATCGACCTCTTCGGCGTTGTTTCGAAAGCCTTCGGGATCATTGCTATCGCTCGAGAAAATTTCGTTCAGCGTATCCCACTCCTTAATATAACCTTTATAGCGCCCCACCACCGACGTAATGTGCTCCATCAAGGCTTGCTTTAACTCTGAATATCTTCCAGCCTTATACAAATCCCACACCCAAGACGGCAAAGCTTCATGCCACACCAGCGTATGACCATGAATTCGAAAATTGTTTTTTAAAGCGAACTCCACCAAATAATCAGCCTCAGAGAAGGCATAAATATGCGGGCGCGGATGAATGGCCTGAAATTTAAAATCGAACTCGGGCGTTAGCATGGAAAAATTCTGCGCCAAAACACGCCCATACGTCGGATCACTAAACAAAGCATTCACACCGACCGAAGTTCCAATAGGCAACGGCTGTGACAATTGAGCTGCGTAGGATCGCACTGAATCCGCTGGGATCGCATAGGCTTTTAAAATATCTCGACCGTTATCCATCACGCGAACACCGCGAACGGAAATTCCTGCCAGAATAAACCCACCACCTAATTCAGCATCGACGCCAAAATAGATTTTCTGATTATCAAAAACTGCATTTTGTGAGGCCTCGGTAAAACGCCCCACCTCGAGATCATTGGCAAAGAAAACCAGATCCGTTCCTTGACGTTGCAACTTTAACTTCACCAAACCTCGAAGATCGGTTTTAGAAAATGGCATTTTTCGAGAATTCACCCAAACACTGAACTCGCCGTTTCGCAAAGTTAAACGAACACTTTTCCCTTCTTGGCGCCACTCATCGTAAATGACTGGAAGAGTTCCATATAAATCAATGCTCGCAGCTTTTCCGGGAGCCGCCGAAACATCCAATGAAATCTCTACCACAAAATCGCCACTCAGATCCAAGCGCGGGCCCGGCAAATTAATCGGAGGATTTTGATACCAAGGCATGGATTCATCATATTTGGGACGAATCATACGGCCTAAGGGATAAACTTCCAGCGTTCGACCATTCCAATAAGTACCGGACAAACGGCGCCAATTGTATTGGCTATTTAGAATTTCCTGAGATGGACTCTGAAAACTCGAAGCAAAAGCGAAATTTCCAAGAAACAGAACACAGGTTGACAAAAAGAAAATACGAATCACAAAAGGCCCCAATAATTGCGCGCAAAATACGCCAAAACCCGCCCTTTATCCAGCTAAAATCTACCTCTTTTTCATCGATATTTTACCGATATGTTCTTTATGAGGATTTTATCAGTTTTACTCCTTTTCCATTTAACCTTCCCCTGTTATGCCCTTCAGGTAAGCAAAAAGGAGGGCCGCGTGATACTACAAGACACATGTTCTGATGGGTCCCATAGTGTCGATTCGCTTTCTTCGTGGATGCAAAGAATCCAACCCGGAAAAATCTGCAAAGCCCCTCAGCAAAGCTCTGAAAACGGCTGCCAATATGACATCACCGACTGTCTTCCCGAACATGTGGTGCAATATCAAGGTGTGAATTCAAAAGTCGCCGGACCTAATTGTTGGAATCTTGCTTTGGTTATGGGAAAAATTCTTCCGAATCTCAGATACTCCAGCCCTGGAGAAATGGCCTTTTATATGCGCCCTCCGTTGTGTCGACAACTCAAAGATGGTGAAATCAGACAAGCGGGTGATATCGGCGCCATTCGAGGAATGGCCTGGGGCCTGCCGATTGAAGAAACCCACGGTTTTGTCTATGTTTCGGAAAAAATGGTGTACTCCAAAAATGGAACTCAAAAAGAAGCTCCTTACTCTTTGCAATCCATGGATGCCATGTACGAAAGCTATGGAGTTCAAAATAAAAAGTCTTGCCGAAAAAATGAAATCACCAAGGGCGACATGGACTGCACACAAGCGGTGGCCTATTTCCGCTGTGATTCCATGGATGACTATTTAAAGAAGAACAAAACTATTTCTCCCAAGATTAAAAACCTCGAACAGGATATCCGTTCGACGGAGCGTTGCTTAGAGGCAAGCGAATTTTCAGGACAAACTTTAAGTGGTTCAAATCTGCGTGACATTCAACGAGTCAGTGGAGCCTTGGCTTACTATCTTGAAGACCTCAAGAAAAACAACAAGATCAATAAACTTACTGAAGGAGATCGCTTTATGGTGGGAGGTCTGCAACTGCGCCTTCAATCCATCGCCGATCAACTGAGCGCACTTAAAGATGACCTTAATAACTCCGGGCATCAAAGCGCAAACAATCTACCCCAGGCCTTTGATAATGCCATTCACACTCTTGATGCCAATAATACAAAAGCGGCAGAAAGCGACGAAGCGGAATAAATTAAGCTAAGGGTTGCTGATTGTCCGTAAAGCTTTGGCGTACTTGTGGCCAGAACCAATCCAGCTGAGGATCCGCTTCGATGACATCCTTAATAAGAACTTTGACGCCGGCCCGAGTCGCGACTTCTCGACGAAGCCAGAACTCCACTTCATCATAGCCGGGACCAATAATCGTAATTTCGACGCGACTGAAGAAATGCAACAGATGTAAATCTTTGGTTGCCACTTCTTTGCCTTCGATTTTGTTTTGGATAAAATTGTTCACTTCAGCCTTGATAGCATCCAATGAGCGGTGATTGATTCTTCTCAGAATCAAATCCGCACGCTGATCTCGATTGACCCAGCGTTGGTGTAAGCCTCTTTGCACAAGGTTGATCAAAAGAGTGCGTAACACACTCGGTACCTGACGAAATTCATCATCAGGT
>JBJTMR010000163.1:0-51563 GCA_046070625.1 Bdellovibrio sp.
GGGGTCGCTTATTAAACTCGACCTTCCAAGAATTCGATCAAGCACTGAACTGGCTGACCGGAGCCGCCCGCAGATGCGATGGCACCAGACGCCTTGTCGGCCCAAGCGTACACGTCCAAATGCGCCCACTTTTTGCCACCCACAAATTTTTGTAGGAACAAGGCTGCGGTGATAGCACCACCGAAACCGCCACCGGAGTTTTTGCAATCCGCAAACGGTGACCCCAAATCTGCCCAGTACTTATCAAACAACGGCATGCGCCAATTCAAATCACCAGCGCGTTGTCCGGCGTGAGTAAGTGAAGAGGCCAGCTCATCATCATTCGAGAAAAGACCCGCGATCTCTGCACCCAAGCCGACTTTAATAGCACCCGTCAAAGTTGCGACGTTGATCACGTACTCTGGCTCATCAGAGCCTTTGGCTTTGCACGCTACGTCCAAAGCATCGGCCAACACCAAGCGACCTTCAGCATCGGTGTTGTCGATTTCGACTTTCATACCGTTACGAGCCACGATGATGTCACTTGGACGGAAAGATTTTCCATCCACCGCATTTTCGGCCAAGGCCAAATAGAAGTCCAATGGACCTGGGTATTGGCTTTCAGCGGCCCACAACGCCAACGCGATCACACTGGCAGCGCCGCCCATGTCTTTTTTCATTAAACGCATAGACGAAGATGGTTTAATGTCCAAACCACCGGTATCGAAGGTGATCCCTTTACCGACGAATGCAATAGGCTTTAAAGCAGACTTTTTCGTTGGGCGATACTTCAGGTGAACAAGGCAGGGTGCATTTTCAGCTCCTTGCCCCACAGCCAAGAGCAAGCCCATTTTTTCTGCCGCCAATTTTTTAGCATCCCATACAGACACTTTCAAAGCGGACGGGAACGAAAGTCGTTTCGTCGCGATCTCTGCAAAAGTTTTCGGATTCAAATCATTTGGTGGCAGGCTTACAAGATGGCGAGCCAAAGTCACAGCACGTGCACGGACGGACGCGGCCTTCAAAAGTCCTTTATCCAAATCCCCGAGGGTTTTACGCAAAGACACTTTTGGCAAATCAACCAATTGCTTGCCGTCAACGAACTGACGGAAGTTATAAGGAGCCATATCCAACCCCACTAAGGCACCAAGATCTTGCTTTTCTTCAGTACCGTGGAATTCAATTTGTACGGCCTTTAACTGATGAGCGCGAAGTTGACCAACAAGGCTGCCAAACTGATCGCGAGCCCACGTGTAGCCAGCTTCGTCCAAAAGACCGTCGTGGCCCACAGAGTTTTTGCCGCGAGGACGCAAAATCCAAACTGGCCCCTGCAATCCCACAAAGTAAATGAACTCACGCTCATTCTTTTTAAGAGACTCCATTTGCCATGCCAACGCATGCTGTTCCACCAAGGATTGAACCTTGTTGGAGTCATCCACGCCCAGGAAATACACGTAACCGGTCAATTCATTTTTAGTTTTTAATTCTTTTCCAAATTCAAAGGTTTCGATCCAAGATTTGATTTGAAGCTTTGTCGATGCCTTAGATGCGGCGGTCTTCTTTTTTGCCACGATTTCCTCACTTTTTCGTTTGAGCTTATGCCCGAAAGTTCCGTAAAATCATAATATGACGGAGACAGAGACCACAAACCTAAAATTTTGCTTACTCAACGCAGAGAATCTGTTTCTTTTATTTGATGCGCCTCCGACAGCGGAGACTCTGAAGCTGAACGAGCGTCAATGGCAAGGACAGTCCACCTCGGTATATGAGAATAAGTCTCTGAAAAAATGCGAAGACATCGCTAAAGCTCTGATAGAAATCAACGCCGACATTATTATGCTCTGCGAAGTTGGTGGTTTTGAGTCTTTAAAAAACTTCAACCATCTCTTTATGAATGACACTTATTCACCTTGTTTGATTGAAGGAAACTCCGACCGAAATATTGACGTTGGCTTCCTGATCAGAAAAGGCCTGCCGTTTTACTTTGATGTGCTGTCAAATAAAGCACGGCCTATTAACTACCTCTATCCTCATGAGCGCCTGAGTCTGGCCAATGGCTATCCGGTGAAGGGTGGCAAAGTAACCAGCAGCCACAAGTTTTCCCGCGACGTGGTGGAGCTTCGCTTATTTACGAAGGACAAAGAAAAGCCATTCTTTATCACCCTTTTAACGCACTTAAAATCACGTCTTGATCCCGAGCGCATTGACCCGAATGGCTTTGAACGCCGCCAAGCGGAACTGCTGACTCTTTTGGAAATCTATCGGGAACTTGAAGAAAAAAATCCTCAAACACCGATCATTGTAGCCGGAGATTTCAACGGCAATGCCGGTAAGGTAAATACAGACGAAGAGTTTAAAGAGATTTACACCACCACAGAACTTAAAGATGTTTTTGAAGTTGCAGGCTTAACTCCGGAACAACGCGCCACCTTTTATCAAGTTAAAAGCAGCGCACGCACCGAGGGAAGACAGATTGATTTTGTTTTCTTATCGCCGATCACACAGTCTTTATTAAAGCCCCAAAGCGCGAAAGCTTTCCGTTATCGAGATGAGTTTGGGAGCGAGCGCAGCGTGCCTCAAACTATGGAAGCCAAGGGGCGAATCCCCTCGGATCATTACCCTATTGTGTTCGAAATCGAGAACATTAAATTAGGCTAATTTGAATCCATAGCTTTTTATTGATCAGTGACAGGCTTCACGGTAACATTTTTCTATGGCGATGCAAAAAACAACGACCCCTGATTTTCAAGTTACTGCGAAAGTGGTCTACATTCCCTCCGAGTCAAATCCGGAGAAGGGTTACCATTTCTTTGCTTATAAAATTGCGATCACTAATACTGGCAGTTCTCCGGCTCAATTGATGAGCCGCCACTGGATCATCACAGATGCGATGGGAAAAAAAGAAGAAGTTCGCGGACCTGGCGTTATCGGCATGCAGCCAAAAATTCAACCTGGCCAAACTTTTGAGTACGACAGCGCCTGCCCTTTAAACACAACAACGGGCAGCATGCAGGGCCGCTACTTTATGGCTACAGAAGATGGCGAAAGCTTCACCGTCGAAATCCCAGAATTCTACCTCATCGCCCCCACGTCATTACACTAAGCGCCACCCCACTCCGGCGGAGCCGGAGTGCAAGCAGGTCTAGTTTTTCAATCGTAATTGGCATTTCGCGATCAAGCCATGGTAGACCCCTTTTCGCAACTGCGGAGGACCCATGACTTGGTTTAAAAATCTACGTGAACTGATTGGCGCACCTAAGAAGGAAAATGGCTTGTGTATGGTCGTTTCCGAACAAGAAGGCTCTGAAATCTGGGTGAACGGTCAAAGAACCAATTTCGTCACGCCTCGCCTTGTCGCCATTGTCAAAGATGAAGAAACCGAAATCGAAGTTCGCATGATCGGCCATGAGCCTCACAAAGCCTGGGTGCGCAGCTCTCACAATTTAAGCTATTACTATTGCAACTTAAAGCGCATTCCTCTTAGACTGGTTCACGATGAAATCAGCCACTATCCCTCTGTTTAAAAAAACTTCGCGCCTTATCATTCGTCCTCTGGAACTTTACGACTATGAAAACTGGGCGCAAGCTTACTCGGTCCTTCGCCCTCCTCAAAATGAATGGGACGAAACCAACTGGGTGGATTCCGAGCTGACGCCACAAAAATTCAAAGCACTTCTTAAGGAAGAACAACAGCTGCGTTTGCAGGACAAAACCTATCGCTTCGGTATATTCCGCAAAGATGACGGCATGCTTTTAGGGACTGTAGCTCTGATGGATATTTCTCGCGGCATTTTTCAAAATGCTTACCTTGGATACCGCATCTTCAATATTTATTGGGGGGAAGGTTATGCCACAGAAGCCTGCGAAGCCGCGATTGAAATGGCCTTTAAAAAACTAAAGCTTCATCGCGTGGAAGCGGGCATCGCCCCAACAAATAAGGCCTCCATCAAAGTCGCTAAAAAATTAGGCCTTAAAAAAGAAGGCCTCAGTCGTCGTCGAGTCTTTAATAACAAGAACTGGTCCGACCTCATTCTTTTTGCAGCCACGACCGAAGACTTTGGCATTAAGTTCAGATTCTCTCCGCGCTGAAATTCTTAGGAACCAAAGTCAGATCTTGAAATCTGAACCCTGACACCTTTCATAACTATCGCTAGCTCTCCTTGCGGTCTCGATCCAAAAATAGAGACAAACGGGTCACCCGCATAGGAGGTATATATGGCTGAAGCATCTCGTGAAATCATAAATGATATGAGTAGCGCCGGAAAACAGGCCGCTTCTCTTGGCAGACAAGCCATGGACAAGGCATCCGATAAACTTCACAGTCGCGCTGCAGATTGGGAAGATCGCTATAAAGCCGTCCAAGAAAAAACACGCCAAGCCGTGGATACCACGACGGACTTTGTAAAGGAGCATCCAGTTAGTACAGTGCTGGGCGCAGCGGCTGTCGGCTTTCTGGCTGGCATGATTGCTCGCAGTCGTCGTCATTAGCACGAAGGTTTAACCACATGGTACGGACACACTTCTGTGCCCGTACCTCTCAACCTGGAGGATTTCCATGTTTAAAATAGTGAGTTATGTCTTGGCTTATTTTTTTGGTTCCGCCTCTAAGAATGTCGATATTAAAGGAATCGCTTTTGAAGTTCTGGAAGAAGCGGTCTATCGATCACGCAAAACGGTGGCTTTGCTTTTAGGGGGATTATGTTCAACGATTCTGGTCTGCGGAGGATTTTTTATCGCTCTTCTGAATGCCACATCACAATATGATCGCACCGGACATATCTATGCGACTGCGACGTTGTGGAGTGGAATTGGAATCACCTTGGTCTTTCTGGGAGCCGCCTACTACATCTTTGCTGTGGCCTGGCCTGGTGTTCACACCCATCACAACAAAGCCAACGCCTCAACAACACAAAGTCGTTTTCAGTCAGCCCAACACCCGTCTGACTTAGAGAAATCTATTTCGCTTTTAATTATGGATTTTGTCGATAGCAGAAAACAAAGACGCGAACAACGCAAACATGAAAAAGCCAACAAAGAAGCGCGCTGGGAGGCAAGACACACTAAGAATCCGCCACCGCCACCTTCTGCCAGCGGTCCCCACTAAGGACTGCGCATGAGGGTTTTCCAGCCATTTTCTGTCCGCTGGTAAACATAGCGTTCGTGTAAGCGGCCATTAAGACCGAACCAAAATTCGATTTCGGTAGGAATCACCAACCACCCGCCCCAATTTTTTGGACGCGGAACTTCTTGGCCATCGAATTGTTTTTCATATTCTTCTACGCGACGGACTAAATGATCGTAGCTTTCAATATCTTGGCTTTGACGAGACGCCCATGCACCAATTTGGCTCAGACGTGCACGAGTTTTAAAATACTCGTCACTTTCTGCCTCAGTGGTTTTTACAGCCATTCCAGTAATACGAATTTGATGCCAAAGAACTGGCCAGTGAAAATTCAAACAGACATTGGGATTCTGTTCGATATCTTTGCCTTTATGACTTTCGTAGTTGCCATAAAAAACAAAACCCTCCGGAGTGACCTGCTTCAGGTAAACCACTCGAACGGAGGGAATGCCCCTTTCATCAACCGTTGCCAACGACATCGCGTTGGCCTCGGGAACCTGCTTTGCGACCGCCTCTTTCATCAAGCGGTCGAAATGCACAAAAGGGTCTAGGTTCAAATCAAACATCAGAATTACTTCTTAGCTTTTTTAGCGTCAGCTTTAACGATATCCATCAATTCAACTTCGAAAACAAGAACTGAATTTGGTGGGATACCTGGGCGACCTGAAGGACCGTAAGCAAGTTCTGGTGGGATGAAAAGTTTAGCTTTGCCGCCAACTTTCATCAATTGAAGAGCTTCAGTCCAACCTGGGATCACGCCACCAACTGGGAATTCAGCCGGTTGACCACGATCGTAAGAAGAATCGAATTGTTCACCGTTAGTCAAAGTCCCTTTGTAGTGAACTTTTACTACATCTTCTTTTTTAGGAGAAGCGCCAGTGCCTTCTTTTTCAACGATGTATTGAAGACCAGAAGCAGTTACTTTTACGCCTGCCGCTGTTTTATTTTTTTCCAAGAAGTCTTTACCAGCTTTTGAATTTGACTCAGCTGCTTCTTGTTGTTTTTTCATCGCCATTTCTTGAAGCTTCATCATTGCAGCTTGCATGTCTTCTTTAGACATTTCGTTTTTACCTGCAGATGCATCTTTCAAAGCTTGCGCCAAAGCGTCAGCATCGAATTCGATGTTTTGTTGCTTCAAGTTGCCGCCGATTTGTTGACCGATTGCATAGCTTGCTTTCTTGATATCAGTGTCCAACTTCACTTTTTTTGTGCAAGCTGTGGAGAATGCCATTGCAGCTGCAAGGCCTCCAAGTACTAACTTATTCATTCTGTCTCCTCATTAAGGTGTTTACTTTTTACAGCCACACCATCTTGCGACGATTTATTGGATTTTCAAATAGATAATGCATGTGGCCACGCGTGGTCGTTTAAAGTGACGGAAAGTCCTCACTTAGGGCGCCGCAAAAATCTGATATATTCACGGGCTTGGAAAAGAATCGCAAAGCCCCCTTTTCGTCAGAAGACTTTCTGATGAAGGGGGTTTGTTCGGCGGTACAGATGTACATCTTTACTTGGGGAAATTTTTTTTGAATGACCTTTAATAAGCCAGCATGCTCCATTTCGGGCATGTTCAGATCAGAAAGCACAATAACTGTTTCGTGAAGAGTGCGACTTTCTAAAAGGGCCAAACATGCATGTGCCGTTGCGACACAATCAACCGTAAAGATTTGCCCACCAGCGACCTGTCCAAGGCCCGCCTTAAAAAGATTAAAAAGATCTGGTTCACTATCAACTAGAAGAACCTGAACCACCGCAACTGTACTCCATCACTGATGAATTTAAAAATACACTTTATATGATGTTACCTTAGCCGCCCCAGACAAGCCAAAAACAATCTAAGGATCCATTAAATTTAACTAACGATTATTGGTCATTATTGTTCCGAAATGCCGCGTTTTTCCGAAACACGAGCTTTCACGTCTCAAAGCTGGATCGAAATTCATCGGCTATTGCGAATACTAAGGCATAAAGGCACACTAGAAAACATCAACAACGAGGTTCTCATGCTGAGATTCATCATGGTGTTCTGCTTAATGGCCGCTGGAGCCCATTTATCCTATGGTCAAACTAGCCCGAAGGCTAAAAAACTGAACACTCAGCTCTACGAACAAGAGCCCGATAGCGAAAAAGAGCAATCTTTTAGTGCAAAAGTTCGCGTTGTTCGCGAGGTCTCTGATGAGATTGAGGTCTTTTTTGAATCCGACACAGCCAAAGGCGCCTATAGCTTACCGCGCAGCACTCCTCACTATGCTACGGTGCTTAAAGATTTGGAAAAATCCAGAGCTCCTCATGGCCCACAAGTCAGCGTCAAAGCGGACTCTGAAAAACGCATTAAATCTGCCACGATTTCAGAGGCTCCAACCAAGAAGTCCAAAAACCCTTATGACCCAGGAGAAATCCCTGATATCTAGGCCCTTTCGTCCGGGTGTTTCCGCTTGCTTAACCGCAGTTGAAGTGAGACTTTTCAGTTCCATATGGAAAATTCCCGCGCCCGTTGGCTGACTGCAACTTGGTTTTACCTTAAACGCATTCTGATCGTGAATGTGGTCTTTGTTTTCATTGGTTTTCTGTGGCGCTTCGCCTTTATGAAGACCTACGGTTCTGCCACGGAACTCGCGGCTCTTCCCCACGACGTCTTGCATGCATTCACTCTGGGAGCTCGCTTCGACAGCACGGTTCTTTTTTACGTCAATTCCATTCCTTTTCTGATCTGGATGTTCGTAAGTCTTCTGGCGTTCCTAAAGCCAGCGGAGGCCTTTTTAAATCGTCTTTTCCTGCGCTTCGCGAAGTTCTTAATCCCCTATTACACCTTCATGTTGCTCTTGGTGATCTTTATCAGCGCCGTGGATTTTATCTATTACAGCTTCTATCAAGACCGTATCAATGTGTTGATCTTCGGATTTTTTGAAGATGACACGATTGCGTTGATTAAAACCATCTGGAGAAACTATCCCGTCGTATGGATGTTTCTGGGTTTGATTCTTTTCACTTATCTTTTAGGTAAAGGTTTAAAGATAAACTTCACTAGCGGCAAAGAATGGTTACCCCTTCGTTTTAACAAAGTTCCCTATCCGGTTTTTGTTGGAATCTTTTTGCTTTTATTCGTCGGCAATGGAATTGGCGCTCGGGGTGGCCTGGCGTTGTTTCCGTTAAGTGAAATGGACACCGGGATTTCAAAAAGCATCTTCATCAATCAATTGTGTTTTAATGGGGTGCGATCATTCACTCGGGCTATTGAGTTAAAGTCCCAACAAACCTCCCACTGGGACAGCAATCTGCGCTATTACGGATATAACGAAAACTATCGCAAAGCCTTTGCGGATTTCTATCAAATCCCCGCAGAGAAAATCCCCGCGGATCCTTTAGATCTTTTAAAACACCAAACTCCAAAAAATGCGTGGGCTGAAAAAAACAAACCCCATGTTCTGTTGTTAGTGATGGAGTCTTTCGGGGGGTACTGGCTGAAATACAATCAGCCAGGGTTTGATCTTGTGGGCGACCTGAAAACACACTTGAACGAAGACACTTATCTGACAAACTTCCTGTCCAGTACCAATGCCACAATTGGCAGTTTAAGCTGCCTCATGGTCGGCTCCCCGCAACGCCCGATCAGTGAATTTTTAACGGAAAGTGGCTACCTTCAAGTTCCCTTCCGCTCCAGCCCGGCACGTACTTTTAAAAACGCAGGGTACAAGGCGCGCTTCATCTATGGTGGCAACCCCGGCTGGCGCGAAGTGAATAAATTTGCAGTCATGCAGGGCTTTGACACCGTAGAAGGTGAAACTGAAATTGCCGACACAATGGGGCAGCTGAAAGAGCGCCACGATTGGGGCATCTATGACGAAGATCTTTTTGGATACCTGTATAAAACGCTGAGTGAGGCAACGGCTCCCCAGTTCTTGTTAACGATGACCACGACAAATCATCCGCCTTATCAGTTACCCGCAACATATAATTCTCCGGAGCTCACGCCCCCGGCAGAGCTGCAAGGCCGCCTGATCGGCGATCAGGCGTTAGCAGCCAAGCGCTTCAAAACCTATCGTTATTCCACGCAAAAATTAGCCGAGTTTTTAACCCAAATTAAAAACTCCCCCCTGAAAGACAAACTGATCATTGGCATTACCGGAGACCACACTTTTTGGATTGTGAACTTTGGCGAAGACGAAATGATGCAAAAGGGTTCTGTTCCGTTTTATCTTTATATGCCATCTGCGATTCGCAAAAAAATGGACCCGAATTCCTTCGGCTCCCATGCGGATATTTTACCCACGCTATACAACCTGTCTCTGTCAGACCAGACCTACTATTCCCTGGGGCGTGATCTGTTCAGCAAAAACCCGGATTTCGCTGTCAATGCGTCTAATTTTATTATGAACCGCGAAGGTGGAGTTCTGGTGACGGCTCGCCCTGAAAACGATCGGGCTTTTGATTGGCAAGGGCATTACGAGCGTCTGACGCCAGGAACTGCGACGGATAGTAAAAAAGAATTGTCCACGAAATATAAATCCTTGATGGGTGTCTTGGATTACTATTTCATGAAAGAGAAACAAGATCAGAAGGAATCCCATGCGAATTCTCGTCGTTGAAGACCAAACGAAAATGGCGAACTTTCTTAAAAAAGGCCTGAACGAAGTCGGCTATGCCGTAGATGTGGCCGAAAGCGGTACCGCTGCGGAATCCTATATGGCTCAAGGCGATTACGACCTTGTGATCTTGGATGTGATGTTGCCGGATCAAAGTGGTATCGATACAGCCCGCCACATTCGTCGAGATGGCTATGAAGGTCCGATTTTGATGGTCACAGCGCTTTCCACAACGAAAGACAAAGTTCATGGCCTTGACGCCGGCGCCGACGATTATTTGACGAAGCCTTATTCTTTTGACGAGCTCCATGCTCGCGTTCGCGCCTTACTTCGTCGCCGATCTCCGGCCAACGGCAACACTGCTACGAGTATTTTAAAATATGCGGACCTGGAACTGGATCTTATTCAGCGCAAAGCCCGTCGTGCAGGCCAAGAAATTTCCCTGACAACCAAAGAATTTGCTCTGCTTGAATACTTCCTCAGAAACCCGGAACGCCCTTTAGGGCGCGTTTCGATTGCGGAGCACGTTTGGGATATTCATTTTGATTCCGAGAGCAATGTGATCGATGTGTATATCAATCTTCTGCGTAAAAAGATTGATGCCCCTTTTCCAAAGCGTCTTATTCACACGGTCGTAGGCACGGGTTATGTTCTTAAAGACTCTCCGTAAGCCTTTTTCACGCATTCCTATTCGCCTGCGCCTGTCGTTGATCTTTGTCGCGATCTTTGGGGTTACGACGGTCTTGTTCAATATGTTCGTCTTTAAAATGATGATCGACAATCTTCAGCAGGATTTTGACGATGCCCTTTTCAACTATTCCGTCGATGTTTCTGAAGGCGTTGAAATTGGCGTTAAGGGAGACCTTAACTTTCCGCCATTACGTTTAGATCATGGAAAAATCTTGCCGTTCCCGTTAGGAACCGCATTGATTCAAGTTCGTCACAGCTCCGGCGCCGTCCTGGCTCGGGTTGGAAATTTCGGTGAATTCAATCCGCCTTATAAAAAAGACTTCGAAAGAATCGGCGCCGGAGAAGAAGCCACTTATAGGACCATTGAGCACATTAATAATATTCCTTCAGCGGAAGCAGATTCCTATCGTTTGATCTCGTTTCCGTTGGATAATGCCGCCAAACCACAGTTACTATTGCAGATCGCCGTGCCGATGACATTATTAGAAACACAAATCGCGAAGCGTTTGACGTTGTTGGAAATCGGCATTCCTTTTGTTTTATTTGTGGCGACACTGGGTGGGTTGTTCCTTTCTGCCAGAGCCCTGGCACCCGTCAATCACATGATCGACACCGCGAAACAAATCAAAGCGGCCGAGCTTTCCGGACGCATTCCTTTGCCAATGGCGGATGATGAAATAAAAAAACTCGCGCAAACTCTGAATGAAATGCTCGATCGAATACAACAGGCCTTTAGAAGTCAGGAACGCTTTATCGCTGATGCCTCCCATCAGTTGCTGACGCCTCTGACAATTATGCGACAAGAAATCGAATCCCTAAAAAAACAAGAGCACAAAGATATCGATCTGTTTACCAAAAGTGCTCTGCAAGAAGTCGACAGTCTGGCGAACATCGTGCAAGAAATGCTTCTGCTGGCTCGAGCCGATGCCGGACTGGGCGCTTTAAACTTGCAAGAGATCTCCCTAGAAGAATTGGTTTTTGAAGCTTTAAGTCGCTGTGAAAAATTGGCCAGCTCCAAAGGGATCAAATTAAAGTTCAATATCAATAATGATTCGAACAGTGATCACAAGACAGTCCGTGGTGATATCGATTTGCTAGAAAATTTGGTTTTTAATGTGATTGAAAATGCCATCAAGTATTCTCCAAATAACGAAGTCGTGACGATCACTTTGATTTGGAAGAATGAAATGAGCCAATTGATCGTCGATGATAACGGCCCGGGCATTCCCGCAGAACAATTACCTTTTATTTTCGAGAGATTCTCTCGAGGATCGAACATGGGTTCGAGTGTAAAAGGCTTTGGACTAGGTCTAGCAATCGCACAAAAAATCGCCAATCTTCATGAGGCCAAGCTAAGTGCTGGAAATCACGAAGGAAGCGGCGCGAGATTTTCTTTTGAAATTAAAAACATTTAATCTGTTTTTAATCACAGTTTTAACGGCCTTTGCTAACCTGTTCTTGTTTCCAATAATGGAAAATTAAATAGAACCGACGGAGGCTCTAATGAAATTCGCATCTATCTTGATGACTGTTGTATTCGCTGGTGTTATCGCTCAAGCTAACGAAACTGCTCCTGCAGCAGCTACTACTGCAGCTCCAGCAGCTCCAGCTGTAGAAGTTAAAAAAGAAGAAGTTAAAGCTGAGAAAAAAGCTGCTAAAAAGCACGCTAAAAAAGCAGCTAAAACTGAAGAGAAAAAAGAAGAAGCTGCTCACTAGTTTGAGTACTTCGAGCTTTGCTCTAAGTTAAAAAAAGGAACCGCAAGGTTCCTTTTTTTTTGCCCAAAATGAACCACTCTACCAAGACCCTACCTATCTCAAAACTGATCACGGCAATTATATTTTTGCGATCACTGATCTATCTATTGAGCTCAATCAAATAATTACATAATCTTAAAGTGAGACCATCACATCGGGGGACGTTTGCACTTTAATGACGAAGACGACATCAATAAAGAACGCCGTAGTTTTTTGGATGCCTGCTTCAAAGGTGCAATCACTGTCTCTACACAATCTTTCTGGTCCAAAGCTTTTAGCCTTGGATTCCTGACCGTCGTTTCCAAGGAAGCTGCAGCACAGATGATTCCCCATGGGGTGTGGCGCAAGCGCATGCCTCCTCAAGCTTTGTTTGGGTGGGGCTTCAATACAACTTATACTCTTGGCAATGGGGGCAACTCTGCCAAGTCTTCCCCTGTGCAAATTCATGCGCCCAACAAATGGCTTTCGGCTGCCACGGGTGGATATCACTCCGTAGCGATTCGCCCTAACGGCACGCTTTGGTCTTGGGGCAGCAATAGCGCAGGCCAACTTGGCAATGGCAATACTGTTAACACCAGCTTCCCAACTCAAGCTGATGCCGCAACTACGTGGACGCAAGTTCAGGCTGGCAATGCCTATACGACGGCATTGAAAAATGACGGCACCTTATGGGCCTGGGGATCCAACAACTATGGCCAATTGGGAATTACCGAATGGACCCCCTCCCAAGCGAACTCACAAATTTCAAAAGTCTCAGTGGGCACAGGTCACTGCCTGGCTCTTAAAATAGACGGCACCTTATGGGCTTGGGGAAGCAACAATTTCGGAGCCCTTGGCTTCACGACCACCGGTTTGAACTCAAATCCCATAGGCCAAGTCGGTGTCAATACTTGGATCGCGATCTCCGCAGGATACTTTTTTTCATTGGGAGTTCGCTCCGATGGAACTCTGTGGGCCTGGGGTAATAATAGCGACGGACAATTAGGTGACGGCACCACGGTCAGCAATAGCTCCCCCGTACAAATTGGAACCGACACCAACTGGACTCAAGTTAAAGCGGGACAAACCCACAGCATGGCTTTGAAAGCCAATGGCACGGCCTGGGCCTGGGGCAGCAATCTTTATGGGCAATTAGGAAATTCCAGTTCCGTTAACACCTCTTCCCCCATTCAAGTCGCGGGATCGTGGATCGCTATCGCAGCCGGTGGGTTCACAAGCTGCGGTATCAAAAACGACTCATCACTTTATGCATGGGGAAGCAATAGCGATGGACAGCTGGGAGACGGTACAACCGTCAATAGAAGCACACCCACGATGGTTTCCAGCAGCGTTTCCGCCGTGGCCGTCGGTGATGACCACGTGATGTTTATTACCCTGCTTGGATCGCTGAAAGGTGTCGGCTACAACGGCTGGGGAAATCTGGGCGATGGCACCGGCGTAAGCCGCTTGACCCCCGTGCAAATCGGCTCGCAAAGTTGGACTCAAATCGCCTCGAGCGCCAATCACATGCTGGCATTGAAAGTTGACGGAAGCCTGTGGACGTGGGGAAAAAACATCAATGGTCAGCGCGGCACAGGAACATTCTCTAATAACTCGTCTCCGGTGCAAATCGGCTCGTTAACATGGACCTCGATTTCTGCCGGAGGTGACTCTAGTTCTGCAATTCGCCCTGATGGCACGTTGTGGACATGGGGATATAACTTCTATGGGCAATTGGGAATACCCTACTACAACCCCACTCAAATAGGATCTGGGTTTTCACAGGTTTCTTCCTATGATACAACAACTCTGGCTATTAAAGCCGATGGCACTCTGTGGGGCTGGGGGCTGAATAGTAACTACCAAGTCAGCTCCGGGACGAGCCCAGTATCTTCCCCTGTCCAGGTTAACGCCGCGACCAACTGGAAATCTATTTGCGTGGGCCCCTCGGCGTCGGCCGGGATTCACACCGACAACACTCTTTGGACGTGGGGCACAAACTCCTACGGACAGCTCGGCGATAACACCGTTACCACAAAATCTGCCCCGACTCAGGTTGGCTCAATGACCAACTGGAGTCAGGTTGCAGTCAGTTACAACTCTATGGCGGCCATCAAAACAGATGGAACCTTGTGGACATGGGGATCGAATGCCACAGGGCAATTAGCGGTGACGGGGGTGGCCTCCAGAAGCTCTCCGGTGCAAGTCGGCGCGGACACCAATTGGACCGCCATCGCCCGTGGAGCTTATTTTTTCTTGGCTCTAAAATCGGATGGTTCGCTCTGGGCCTGGGGGCAAAATGCCAACGGAGAATTGGGAGCATCCTTAGGCACGGGGATTAATGTCTCCTCTCCGATTCAAGTTGGCAGCTATAAGGGATGGGAAAAAATCTCGGCCGGCCCGGCAACAGCTTTTGCCATCACCAAAGGTTAACTTTTAGAGCCCTGGCATCCACGAAATATACACATCCGTACCCATTACCAAAAAGGTATAGAGCGTGTGAGTGGATGGAATTGTCGGTCCGTGGTCTGTTGGCAAATGAACAACTAAAGGTGTTGTTCCGGCATCTGAATATGCGGTAAACGCACATGTGGCGGCGGTCGCGCCTTTGACTGCGAACGAATAAGATCCGCCATCTTTCATATTATACAAAGCGAATCCCTGACAGCTTAAGGTCGTCGATTGCAAATTACCTGACTTGAAGTCAATCGTCGTTGTCGCACTGGCAACGTTTCTCATCAACACGGTCCCCGTCACGGACACGGTCCCTGCACTATCAATATTCAAACGATTCGCGCCATTCGTACGCAGGCTTACGCCCTGAGGGTCGTTGGTTCCCACGGTCACGTCGGCTCCCAAAGAGTTTCCACCCGCAAGGACCACTGTATTTGGAAGCACCGTTGTAGATAAAGTTCCTGTGGTAATAAGACCAGCTGGAATATTTGAAATTCCCAGAGCCGAGCCCGTCGCCACTAAGGGGGCATTGACGGTCAATGCCCCATAAGTTCCCGCACCGGTTCTTTGCACAATCCCCGTCAAAGCCAGAGAGGCAATCCCCGTCAGTTCCGCGTTCACGTTCTGTTTATTATTGAAGGTGTTCCAATCCGTGCTGGAAAGATATCCTGCCGAACTGCCTGAGGCCTGAGTGATATTTAGCACCGGAGCGGCGGCGGTTCCTGAATTTCCTAATGGAGCCGTTACGGAAACGGAAGTCACTGTTCCGACCGCAGCCGCACCACAAATCCAACCATTGGAGGCCGTAGAGTAAACTAAGATTCCACCATTAGCACAGGCTGTGTTGTTTGGTTTGTAGTTAAAATATTTGGTGGTCCCATTAATCAACTTGTCGACTGACAAACTAGAAATCATCGCATCTGCAAAAGTTCCCGTCGTGATCAAACTTGCCGGAATATTTGCAATTCCAATATTAGAGCCCGAGACAATCAAAGGCGCACTGACCCCTAAGGCTGTGTAAGCACCCGCACCCGTTCTTTGCACGATCCCCGTCAAAGCCAGAGAGGCGATGCCCGTCAATTCCGCGTTCGCGGCCTGCTTATTATTGAAGGAGTTCCAATCAGCACTGGAAAGATACCCAGGTGTTGACGCCGTCGATTGACTCAGCCCAATCACCGGAGCGGCCGCAGTCCCGGAGTTTACCAAAGGCGCGGTGGCAGAAACTGACGTCACCGTTCCCGCAGTGGCAGAGCCACAAATCCAGCCATTCGTTGCCGAGGAATAAATTAGGATCTCGCCATTGGCACACGCAGAGTTGTTCGGCTTATAATTGAAATATTTGTTAACCCCATTGATCAATTTATCAACGGACAAACTCGAAATCAGAGCGTCAGAAAAAGTTCCGGACGTGATATTGCTCGCACTTAGCGGAGAACAGGTTGTCGCCGCTCCGTCAAAGCCGATAAAGCTTCCCGGAGAACAACCCGTCGGCTTTGCTAAAAAGTCATCGGCAACCTTGTCACCTAACTTTTCCGCCTTACCCGCATATAGCGCGTGAGGCACCGAGCGCACAGGAATTGTGCTGGTGAAAGCTCTCCACGTAGGAGACGCCTCTGTCTGGTCTATAAAGTTAATTCTTAAAGAGACTGTATCGCCAGCGGCCGGTGTGTAAGTCGCACCGTCTTGGCAGGCAATTCCACCACTTGTTGCAAAAGCGGCCGCCAAAGATCCAAAGCTCGAAGTCCCTTTGCCTAAAGCCAATTCAAACAAGCCGCCGCTGGAAGACATATCCACCGTAATCTGTTCATCATAGAGGTAATTACAGATGGCTGAGGGAGGAATCACTCTGACGTTAAAAACGACACTACTTGATTTAAGCGCAGTTCCATCGGGTTTCAATAGGCGACCGCTCACCGTCATATTCTGAGAGACTGCGAGGACCATGGTGCTAAATAAAAATGCGCCTAAAGCTGCGAAGAACTGAAGTTTCATTCACTATTTTGTCGGTCTTTTGGGGCTAGATCTTTACAAATCTCAAAGAGAAAGACTGCGGATTTCAAGAGTGTACTGATCGGAAGTCTGTACACGTCCCAGTTCGCTTCCAGAGTGTATCAAAATCTTACTCTGGTATCCATCTGCGGTAGACAGAGTGTTTACTCCTGAGACAAGGTTCGTCTGAGCAAATTCTTGGGACTGAACGGAGGGGGCTTTAGGGCTATTTAAAAAAGACACCGTTGGGTTGACATCACTGCACCCGACGATCACGCTTAATAAAACAAAACCCAATATAAATCTCATACAAGTGACTCTTCGGTATTTTGAAGGGAAAACTAAACAGCCCTCACCCCACCCGTCATTACCGCATTTCAATCTGATGCGACCGTGAGCAGATGAAAAAAATTCCGCACATCCCAAATGAAATTATTCTCACTCGACACCGGCCTGCACCAGTAGTACCTATTCTTCTCATCAAAAATTCCAGAGGGGGAAGTTTTGCAAGTCCGAAGCATGATCGTTCTAGATTTGCTGGTGGCCGTATTGGCTTGGGCGGGAGTCGCCCATGCAGATCCTTCAGCTAAAGACCTCACCCTCTGCGGTAAAAACGAATTCTTTTTTTCTAAAGTCCTCCCCCGAGAAAACGACGAAGCTCGCAAAGTGAAGTACCGTGTCCTGTTGCCTAAAAACTTCAATAGCTCTTACAAGTATTCAGTCGTTTATTACTTACATGGGCGAGACTCTGACCGCTGGGCTCTGGAGGGCTTGGGTGTTTGCGAAAGCATGAATGCCTTAATTGATTCCGGAAAAACACCGTTTATCATCATCGCTCCAGATGGGGGCACCACATACTGGATGAATGCCGCCGGCAAAAATGAGCGCTGGGGCGATGTTATTACACACGAGCTTGTCGGCGACGTCGACAGCAAATATCCGACCATTGCGTCCCCGGAAGGTCGCTTACTGAGCGGGATATCCATGGGTGGTCATGGAACATTTCAACTCAATCTTAACTTCCCTGGCATCTTTGGGGCCCTCGCTGCCCACAGTCCTGCTTTTCGAACAGAAAAAGAAGCGCTCAAAGAATTCCCCCTGCAATTTGGAGCAGGTCAAGACTTCAAAGACCGAGATCCTTTTTCACTGATGCAAGAGGCTGGAAAACGTCTGCACATTCCGATCTGGATGGACATCGGCGCCAAAGACGATTGGTTTAAAAATACCAAAAGAATGGCCGAGTACCTGAAAGAGATCGGCTATACAGGTGAACTTCATATCGGCGAGGATTTCGACGGTGCTCACGAATTGAGCTATTGGAAAAAGCATTTGCCGGAATACTTGGATTGGTATTCCAAGCATCTGAGATCACCCGTAAAAGAGTAGATGACGATGAGAGAGAACAAAAAAGAGCACTACTACTTTATAGACACCCTGCGGGCCATCGCCTGCTTTTTTGTGGTTCTCCATCACACGTTGATTTATTCCCAGGGTTCTTCATTTGCAGAGTACTACAAAGATCATCTGAAATTTTTTTTCATAACGGTTCCTCTGTACCTAACGATTTCCGGCTTTGTTCATGCTCAAAATGGCACGTTCAAAAAACAAAGCTATCGCAGTTATGTTAGCGACAAGGCCAAACGCATCTTAGTGCCCTACTTCGTCCTGAGTCTTGTAACCTTGGTGTTTCGTTGGGCGGCAGAATCTTTCAATTTACTTCCGATGCACGAGCATCAATTTACTCCCTTTGTTTGGTCAAATGCCGTGCAAAGAATCCTCTTTGCCGGCGTAGAAGGTCATTACTACTTTCTGTTGATCCTATTTTTATATTTGTTGGCGCTGCCGGCGATTCTGCATTTTTTCAAAAATAGAACCTCTGTTTTGCTCAGTTTTGCCTTCATCTTCATTGTTGATGCCTTGATGCGAAATCGCTACGAACTGTGGCACACCAACGAATGGGAACCCTTAAATCTTTTGGTGGCTTTTATTGCGGGGATCAAGTTTTTCTATTTTGGTTTTGTTCTGCAAAAATATTATCCGGTACTGCAAAACATCCTGAAAAAATACGGAATACCGATTGCGATCGTCATGACCGGATTATATGGCGTCGTAAATCACAATGTGCCGGCTTACCATGAGCAGTGGTTGTTTTTGCAACTGGTCGCATATTTTAGCTTTGCCTATGCGGTTTTGAATCAACCGAGCAAGCTGATTCAACTGATCTCAAGTTTGAGTTTTGGAATTTATCTTTTGCATCAGCCTTATTTTATCAGGTTTGCGCGCATCGCCTTAGGCTTGATGAAACTAGATCCAAATGCGCAGTTTGAACTGACGGCGCTGATCGCCTTTGTCTCTACCGCCGCGTTCGTTTGGATTATATCTTCCAACCTTTGGGCCAACCGCCTGATTCTGGGGCAAAATTGGGCTACAAAACCCACAGGCAGAAAATTGCGACGGCCGTTGGAACCAAAGCTGCCAACAGCAGATTCAAAGGCTTAATGCCTCCTGGGAACTTCGCTGCCAATACCGAATACCCCGCGGCATTCGGTGCATTTGCGATAATCGTCAAACCACCACCAGCCAAAGCTCCAGCCACAAGTGCATATTTGCTTGCCTCGGTTAAGGATTCCACTTGGGAACCCAAATATGTCAAAGCGGCGTTATCGGTAATGGCGGTCAATGCGACGGCACCTTTAAACAAAACAATATCCGTCATGCTTCCTAAAAGAGGCGCCAGCCACCATTTCTGGAAGGCGCCAAACTGAATGATTCCCCCCAGAAACATTGAAACCAAAAGACTTTCTTTCAAACGCAATTGATCTTGATAACGGATCGTCACCGCCGCGACACCAAGGAATAACAAAAAGATCCCCATAAAGGCATTTTGGTGGTGCCCGGTGATAACGATACCTGCCAAAAAAAACAGATGGACAAGGTATACCAAGACCGGAATTTCTGCATGGCCACCAGCTAAACGCGTTTCCACGTCCTTCAAGGTGATACAATTTGTTTTTAACTCTGAACGGAAAATCGCCAACATCAACGCCGCATTGACGACAACGGCCACAGCACTTTTCCATCCCAAATGCGTCAGAACATAACTCAAGTCCCAATTCCATTTTGAAGCCACCATCAAAATGGGAGGTGCTGCAAAGTTCGTCAGCGCCCCACCCACAGAGACGTTCACAAACAGGACGGCGATCAGCGCATAAATCAATTTGCTCGATTCCTTTTGTAGCAAGGAATTCAGCATAAATGCCGTCACCGTCATCGCTGCGGGCTCGGTGATAAAACTACCGCTTAAAGGACCTAAAGTTAAAACCACAAAAAGATCCGTCAAAACAGCAGGAGTTCGGAAAATCTTTTGAATAAGTGAACTCACCGCCATGATCGCTTTGCGGGCCATGGTTAAAACAGGACGTGTCGAGCATACAACCATGATCGCAAAAATAAAAAATGGCTCGGTGAAATTCAAAGAGGTCTGATATTGAATGGCCGAAGCCCAACCCTCTAAACCGATATAGACGACCATAAAGAGCGAAGCCCAAATGGCAAAAACCGCTTCGATTTCCCCCAGAAGATGCAGGAAATTACTTAAAAGGGACTCTTTCGGGAAATGATGGGACCACTGCATGATTCGACCCACCATAAATGTGTGAACCACGGCAATAGCAAAAAAAATCGTTCCTAATAATTCAATCGTTGTAAATGTCATACATCGATCTTAAGCGGATTCAAATATCACTGTCCAAAGAAAGTGGCCGCCTGATGCTAGGCAGCCATTCCAGATTAATCGCAAAGATTTGCGTGATCAGCCATGAAACGGCGTTGGTCTTCTAAGTCTTTCACTGTGTAAGTGAATCGAGACAGGTCGCAGTGATTTTGTTGGATCAAAGACTCAACAGCAGATTTCTCTGGAGGCGTCAGCCCCAAATTCCAGATCAACTTCACCTTCAACCATTGTTGCAAGTACTGGCAACGATAGGCTTCATTCGGAGGCATGTACAGTTCTGGAGTGTTATCGCTTTTAGACATGTTCTCGTGCCCGTCAACAGACAACAAATGGAAATCATTACCCAGAAAATTTGCATACAAACAACGCTTGGCAAAGTTCCAGCGCCAAGCACCACTCACATAAGCATTTTTCAACGGTACAAAGTGATCAATCTGAATGTCTTGAGCTCTGGTTTCAACCTGGCCTTTATAGGGCTCATCCCATTCCCCGCGAGACACTAGGCAGTTGCTGATTTCAGCCGGCGTTTTAGAATCGCGAACCAGCACTTTACCGCGGGTGTTCAAGCACGTCCCGTCTGTTTTGTCGCGCAACCATCCACCGAAATGATTTTTGCGATTGTAGGGCTCCCCAACATTTCCATATTCTTCAGCGTGATGATCAAATTTAAGAAGGGAAATTACTTGCGATCTGATTTCTTGGGAGACTTGCGTGGCTTGATTGAAAAAATCTTCAGCGGCTTTAACAGGATTCATCGAGGTGGATTGGAGATTGTTGGTAGCTTGTTCATCAACAGTATAGAACTGATCAAAACGAGGGTTGTTTGCTGCGACATCTGAGTTCTCAGCATAGCAATTCCATCCACACGCAACGAAGGCCACGATCAGAAGAAGTCTTTCCATGATATCTCCAGGTTCACTTGTTGTGACGTCGAATAAGTAGAACTTCCTGTTCTGATTTATTTGAACTTGCTGATATTAAATGGGGACAAAGGTGCTAATGCAACGATAATATTGTCAGGATTAGGTCAGTTAGGTTACACCTAATTCGCATTATGTTACGAACAGGTCGCTTCCGCCATCGTCTCTTGGACGAATCATTTCTTAAAGTTCACGGCCCCCAAGGAAGTAAATCCTTGGCTCCGTTCATTGAACTTTGGAAAAAAAATCAACTGACTGATATCGAGATGGCGGCATCCTACATTTTGATTTTTATTTTTTTGCGCCGTCCGCAAGACTTTCTCGGCGGCCCGCACAGTCTGCCTGTGCCTGAAGCCCAAGAAGGCATTTCGAGCAAGGAGGTCCTTGCGCTCTTGCGCAGCACTCTTCCGGAAAATCTAGCCTCAGCAAAAAGTTTGATGCCCCTTGAAAGCAGCCTGAGTTTCTTGACGCTTTTTTGTTCCCGCAGTTGGCGCTCCGTGCCTTTTTCAGTACAAAGATCTCTTACCGCATGGAGCCAAGGACTTTACCCGCTGCAGCTTTTGACCACGATTCCAACCGCCCACGATGTCCTACTTATGCAAGCCAATGGGCGGCGCTGTGTCAGCATGTTAATCCACCCCCAAGAAATTACGGATTTTGTAGGCGAAGGCCGCGATGTTTTGGGGTTTTTAATTCATGATCTTATTCACGCTGACCATTTCTTTTATGACTCACGCAAAGCCCAGGCCCAAATCGAGTTCTGCAAAAAACTTCTCTCGGTTATTGAGCTCGACTTTATTCGGGAGATGCTCGACCAAGACGACAAATTCAAAGAGGAATTTCAATACCTGATGTCAGATATGAATTCCGTTCCACTCCATCTTTTAAAGACGCTGAAAGCTTTGCTTCTGGGCTTTTACAAACGTCAAAATTTAGATGGTTTCAAAGCCGCCTTGCCGCCGCCCTTGGAACAGGAATTTAAGCGGCGTTATGAAGCGGTCCTGTCACCATGGGGGTTTTCCATCCCAGCCATAGAAGCGGCTCACCGCCTTAATACCGAGTCTTATAGGCATCCCGAAGACAGTCTCATTCTTGACCACGAATTGACTATCCCACCGGGGTAGATATCTGTTATTCTACCCCTATGTCAGATAAAAAAGACTGCCTTCAAAAAACCTCTGTTCAAACCTGCGCGACCTGTGAGGTTCGTGAGGAAAATCCTATTTGTGGAATCCACGAGACGTTACCACTTATCGAAAAGGCAAAGACCACTGTTCGCTATAAAGCGGGACAAGTTATTTTCTATGCTGGCAATGATCCTATTGGTTTGTTCACCATCAGCACGGGATTGGTAAAATTAGAAGTCTCTTCCCCTGCTGGCTCGGCCCACACGTTAAGACTTATCGGCCCGGGTGGTGTTTTAGGATATCGTTCTTTGTTTGCGAATGAGCCTTACCATGCTTCAGCGATTGCCGTTGAGGATTGCGAACTTTGTTTTTTGCCAAAAGCAGACTTGATGAATGTTTTTAAAAATCATCCCGATACGATGTTTCGTTTGCTCGAACATCTTTCCAAAGATCTTCGCTTTGCGGAAGAAAAATGGTTGGGTCAAATGGACAAAGGGGCACCAGAAAGAATCGCCGAAGCTCTTTTGTTTCTGCAAGAGAACTTCTCGCACCAACAATGGACACGCAAAGAAATTGCACAGTGGGCAGGAACCACTCCTGAAACTGTGATCCGCACTCTTGCCGCTTTTGAAAAAGATGGTCTTATCGATCAAAAAGACGGTCGCTCGATCCGTATTCTTTCCAAAGAAAAACTCAAAGAACGCACCGTTTAGCTAAAATTAAGCCGCAGCAATAATCCCGACATTTCTGTCAGACGTCAGTGTGGCAACACAGCCATTTATCAAAGTAAATGAAGTTTTCTTGGTGCACCTCCTAAGAAGGATTAGCCTTAATCCGTCAGTCCTTTCAATACATCCAAGGAGGATTCTATGTTTGCAAATCAATTGAAGTACTTTCTGACAGCAGCTGCTGCTATCGGATTTATTGGCTGTGCGAGTACGCCACCAAATGTTCAAAAGATTTCGTCATCCGCCGATCCCACCTATGAAATCTCACGCACGGAAGACATGGTAAACCAAGCACGCCAAGAACAGTTAGACGTCCTGTCCCCGCAGAACTTCAAGGATGCGGAAAAGTCTTTAGCGAAGGCCAAGGACTATAAAGCAAATAACAAATCGACCGAAAAGATTTTGGAACAAGTTGCGAACTCTCGAGCTTGGCTTACGGAAGGTAAATCCAAAGCTGACATTGCCACAAAATCAATGGGAGACATCGCTGATGCCAGAGCCGGTGCTATGCAAGCTCAGGCCAACACTCTTTTCCCGAAAGAATGGGATAAGGTCGGAAAAAAACTTGAAAGCGTCACCAAAGATATTGAAGACGGCAGCCTTTCTGCCGCGGATAAAAAGGGCCCCGACATTGTGGCGAAATACCGCCAACTTGAAAGAGACGCGATCAGCGCCACCTTCCTTGGAAAAGCTGACGCGAATATTTCAGCCGCCAAAAAAAGTGGGGCGGACATAAAAGCGCCAAAAACATATGGTGCGGCACAAATGCGCTACAATGAAACTGAAAAGCTCATCGCCATGAACCCACGCAATACCGACGCTATCTCTAGATCCGCACAGATTGCAACTCGGGAATCATTCCATTTGAACGAAGTTGTTGCAAAGGTGAACGCCGGTAACACCGAGGATTTGGTTCTTCAAAACGAACGCCAACAAAGGACCATTTCTGGTCTAAAAACTGAAACTGCTTATCAAGAGCGCGCCTTACAAAAAACTGAAGGCGAACTTACGGAAGCTCAGAAACAAGCGGCAGAACTGCAAAAATCTCAAGCGTTGCTCGACACCGCTTCAAAAATCCGAAACCAGTTCAGACCCAACGAAGCTGAAGTGTTCACGGAAAATGGAAAAGTCATGGTGCGCTTGAAAGCCCTGACCTTCCCTTCCGGCCAGGCAACCTTGGGAGCTAAAAACAAAGCCTTCTTAAAACGCGTGGAAACCGCTTTGAATGATATTCCAACTTCAAATATTTCAGTCGAAGGCCACACCGACTCAACTGGCAGTACAGATGCAAACATGCGCATCTCTGAACTGAGAGCTAAAGCCGTGCAAGACCAACTTATTGCTAACGGAGCTTCTTCAGACAGCGTCAACGCCATCGGTATGGGTGATGAAAAACCGATTTCTAATAACACCACTGCGACTGGTCGCGCTCAAAACAGACGCATTGACTTGGTCATCGAACCAAAAATTGAATAGGAGTTTCTATGGCGGCCCATATCCCAGGTCATGGCTGGAGAGATCTAAAACAGGAACTCATGGAGAAATGGCATGAACTCACTGAAAATGATCTCGAGAAAACTCGAGGGGATTCTCGTTCCATAGTGGATTTGCTGGAAAAAAAAGTCGGCATGCGAATCGAAGAAGCGAGCGAAAAATTCGCAGAAATTGCCTCGCACTATCACTTATACGAGGAACCCGAAGAGGAACCTGAAAAGATTGTTAAAGAAAAGGCAGAAAAGATCATGGAGCTCAAACCGAAAAAAGAGAATCCTCCTGAAACGAAGCCCAAACTTTAATATTGTTATTAAAACCCCTGCTTACCCCTCAAAGAGTCCCGTCTTGCAAACGGGATTCTTTGTTTCTTATGACCGGCACAAATCGACAGGGTATAGTTCTGAGCACATGAGCTTTCCCCTGCTCCTTGTGAATTAACAATAAAAGATCGTTGCCGTCTTCTTGGCTCTGAATATAGACCATGAGCCCATCGTCTTTCAGAGACTTAAATATCTTCTCAGGCATCTCTGACGAACCCGCCGTAAAGATAATACGATCATAAGGAGCGCCGACGTCACACCCTTCAAATCCGTCCCCGGCAAACACTTTCACATTTGACACTTTCATTTCCTCAAAGGCCTTACGGGCCCTCTCAGCAAGGGGACGAATAATTTCGGTACTGACCACCGAGCCCTGGTCACCCACCAGGTACGAGAGCAAAGCGGTGTTCCAACCCGACCCTGTTCCAAGTTCGAAGACATGGTTTCCCGGTTGGATTTTCAACATATCTAAGATGCGTAAGACAAAACTCGGTTGGGAAATCGTAGAGATATAAGGAGGTTGTTGATAGATCAACAGCGGGCGATCTTCATAAGCATCTTCCAAAGAGTATTCCGGAATAAAAAGATGTCGCGGAAAACGGTAGTACGCTTCAACGACCCGCTCGGAAAGGGGAAGAGATTTTTTAAGCAGAAAATCTTGATATCGTTCCATAAATAACTCCTATTCTCTTACCTAAGGTCCACTACCAATGACAGTCCTTTTCCAATGACTTTAACACAATTTTAAGAAGTTTCAGAGGCACGGGCAGCTTTAGCCAAGCAACAAACCAGTGTCACGTTACACAACCTACACTTAGCATGCAGAAACAAAAGCTCGACGACGAGTTTAAGTTTTGCCAAATGACAAAGACTATTAGGCCCTATGCAATAGATAGCTATTGGCTATGGCTGTTATAGAAAAGGAGTATTGTTCAATAAGCTGAAAGCGCCCTATCCTAGATTCGATAATGAATTCTGACTGGATTCTGACGAGGAGGATTTATGAAATACGCTAAAGAAACATCAAATCATTCGATTTCTACCATCGACAGCAGCCCTGCGGAGCAGACGAATGCGATCGAGGACATGAAAAGAACCCTCGCCGATGAATATTCTCTGCAACTAAAAACACAAAATTTTCACTGGAATGTGGAAGGTCCGTTATTCTTTTCTCTGCATAAACTGTTCGAAGAACAATACAATCAAATTGCGGAGTTCGTGGATGTGGCAGCTGAAATTCTCCGTGCATTGAACTCCCCTGCACCAGGCAGTTTCAGTGACTTCAAAAAACTGACTTCAATAAATGAATGTACCGAAGTCAAAATCAGCTCCGGCAAAATGATTGATATGCTCGCCGCAGATCATACGAGTTTGGCCCAACTGTATCGAGCTCGCCTGGAACAAGCTGAAGCAGAAGAAGAAACCAGTGCCGTCACCTTGTATGAAGACCTTATCAGGTTCCATGAAAAATCCGCCTGGATGATTCGCAGTCATCGCGCGGCATAGTCTCATTAGAAATAAAAAAGCCTCTTCTTAGAAGAGGCTTTTTTATTTGAGGCAAAAATATTCTTTAAATGACGAGTTCAATAATAGCGCGAAATCCGTGATTTCCCGCCATCGCGCCTAGTAAATTTCTGAGCGACTGGATATTCTTTCCTTGGGAACCAATAAGCTTACCGCGGAATTCTTGCGGCAAAAGAACTTTATATATAGTCGTCTTATCTCCGCATGTGAACGTCACTTCAAGATCAGTTGTACAAGAAGTCATTTCTCTCACAATGCTCTCCATGATTTTTGCTATTCTCTCTCTGATTTCATTATCTGCCGGCTCCAACACGCGTCACTCCTCAATAAGTACTTTTATTGTGCTCAACTCATTGCTCAACTGCAATAAATGGGCACTTTCCTAGCCCACATTTTAATTTGTTCACGACATATGTTTGGGATCTTTAAGAAAACACGAATCTTTCTCTATGACATTAGATATGAGCTCGCACAATTGGCTCACCGGTCAAATATTCATTTCAACAAATCCAAGCAAATAGGCTTCATCTTTTTATTTCGATCGTCTGAAATCTCCTCACAACAAAAGGAGAATACCATGAAGAAAAATACTTTATCCCTATTAACTGCAGTTGCCATTTGTGCTCCGGCGCTTTCGTTTGCTGCAAATGCACAGCCATTGAAACTTGTAGAAGACAGCAATTTCGCTCTGGAGTTTGGCACTGCGGTGATTACACCCGCGGCTGACATGCCGGCATCCTGCAATGATGTCAAACTTGATGATACTCAAAAAATGCAAATCAAAGATGCCTGCTTTGACTTCAAAAAACAAAAAAACACACTGGGCGCAGATTTGAAAAATGCGATGATGGATGAGATGAAAACATTCTCTAGCGCCACATCGACACGTGACCAAGGCGTGGCTGCCCAAGCCATGGTAAAAGAAAAAATGGACCCTTTGGTAACGGCACACAACGAACTGGGTCTCAAAGTATTCTATGATATTTTAAAACCAGAGCAACGTGAAGCCGCTATGCAATGCTTGATGGATTGGATGAAAATGAAGAAAAAAAAATAAGCCACCTCCCCTAAGATCCAACAAGCTGTTCTAAAGCCCCCGTTCAAATGGGGGCTTTTTTCATTTAAGCACGCTCATTGCCGCACTTTCCGTAACATACTGAGACAAAAGGCCTGAACTCCACGGTGATTCCATAATTCCACTCCACAATCATTAAGGAAGAACCCCTCTTTTGATAGGCTTAGACATCATGGCACAAATTTTTTACTTGAAGACGACCCGATCCTAGGAAAAGCAAAGCGAAATTCAAAATTTGATGTACAAGATGCAGGCCGTGCAATTGGGCTATGGCAGCACAACAAGTTACATCAGCGGAACCGGAACCTCGTACAGTTCCGGAGTTCTACCCGCTCCGACAACTTCTAACGGGACCAGCATTTACGGTCGCTAGAAGAAAGCAAAAAATGACGGTCGGATTGGGAATCGATAGAAAAGACCATCAAATTTACAATTGACGTAAATCACCGGTTAAAACCGCTGCGGCGTCGGCTTAAAACCTGATCTTCCTAACGGCCGCCTGCGAAATCTAGGGACCAGCTTGTGATTGTTCCGGCATTTCCGCTTTTCCCATCAATCACTTTCAAAGTCCAAACCCCTTGAGAGTTTTCTTGGTAAAAGGCATTGCTTAGAAAAATATCATTCGCCAGATTGGCGATTCCCGTCAGTGAGTTTCTCATGTTCATCAAGATACTTTTTGTTCCTGATGGAGAGGTGAGCTCTATTGCGAGCTCGGAAACATCTGCGTGAGTCACTGACAACTTTAAGCGAACAGCTTCAATTTTGACATTGCTGCCAGGAGCTACCGTCAAAGTAGTACTGCCACCTGTGGCACTATTATCAGGAACGCCGACAGCGATAGCCCCTGAACTGTTTTCCCAACTTGTTTCAGTATAAGTTCCTAAGTTGCTGCTGTAGCTTTTCGCCATCGCGACAGCGCCATCCACATCAATCTTACCGAAGCCATACCAATTATGAAATGGGAACCCTGCCTTATTCACAACCCAAGGCTGCTCCCACTTATAACCACTTGGCAGCGCAATCGAAAGGGGATGACTGATTCCACCTGTTGTCACGTAGTCCATCGGTGCTGCTGTTTTGGCCAAAATGTATTTCACATCTCGCCAGGTCAGATTCGGATTAGATTCTAAAAGAAGAGCCACCGCCCCCGTCACCGTCGGAGCCGCCGCAGAAGTTCCGTCAAAGGTCACAGTGTAATTACAACCTGGATTTCCTTCGGCGCCTTTTTCAAAACTCAAAGTCGATTTCGAAGTCGTAAGAGCATAACCAGCGGAACAGCCTACACGGTCGGTGGTCACAATCCCCGGAGAAGACGCGCCGTTTTCTCCGCCAAAGCCAGAGATCCAAAGATTCGAGCCTGCCGAGGAATAGCTGGCCGAACCACCGAGTGCATTCAACGCCCCAACCAGAATTGTATACGGATTGGTATTGTCTCCGTCAAAGTTAGAGTTCCCAATACATGTCGAGTCTGATCCGTGACATTTTACCAGAAAGTTGTTTCCAGCAGCTTTGACGATTATGCCGCCTTTGCCACTTCGATTTGTCGTCACCGTCGATTTCAATACGGATTCATAAGTTGAATCCGTATCAACAATGGCATTTTGAGTTGCGCCCCAGCTTTGGTTCAAAATGTCAAAAGTACCATCTGCCTGGTCGTAATATTCGGCGACACCATAAGCCTTACTGCTATTTAAAAAATTGGCCACCGTTAAAGAAACTTTTGGAGCGACACCACGGGCTCCAATACCATTCCACCCCACTGCACCAATGATGCCCGCCACAGAAGTACCATGGACATCTCCAGAATACACGGGCGCAGAATCGACCTCCCAAGGGAAGCTCGTCGTATAGTCACGAGACAAATGAGAGTAATTGAAATTACCTTGTAAGTCTTCATGGGTGTCTTGCAAACCATCATCAGAAATACGCACTAAAATTCCGGAACCGTAAATTCCCTGACTCCAGGTCTGGCGCAGATTCAAGTCCACACCCATTTTTGCAGCGGTGGATGAAAAAACTTTTTGTCCACAATTTCCTAAATGCCACGCATAGGACATGAAAGGATCTCCGCCATCTGTGCTACAGCTTTGTTCCATAATTTCAAAGCCCATTCCAGAACAGTTGGTGAACAAAACCGAAATGGCGATGCCCATGCTAATCAAACCTGAAAAAATGAAGATCTTATTAAAACTTTTCATAAGTGCGACTCACTATGGAAAGTTCAACTTTGTTGATACGAGAATCTTTTTTAAGACTGCTTAGCAATCCACCTAAATCATAGCTTTGATCTTTTGAACGCATGAAAAAAAGGCGAATGTTTTTCATTCCGCTGACAATATTCAATCCATATTCATTGGCAATCACTTCTGGATCAGAGCCTTCTTGCAAAGACAGTTTAAGCTCCCCAGTCACAATTCCGGGACGGCTCATGCGTTCATCATAAAGTACAAAGGATTTTGTCGCGGAAAAATTTCGATCATCGCCATTCATGGAATCATCGGCCACCACAGAGTATCCACCCATCACGGCAAGAACTTCTGATTTTTCTCCTTGAAAACTTTTGGATGGGATTGCTTTAACCCCAGACCAAACTTTCCATTTCGTATCTCCAACCAAGTTCGTTTTCAATAAACGTTCTGGATTTGGATTGCCCGTTGGGCCCACCGCCGGAACATCCCTATCTGGGTTGATTTCACGGGCTTTCATTTGATCTTCCACGCCCGTTGTCGCCGCAGATCTCTGAGGAATTTGGTCAGACGAAGGCGCGCTCACAGAGACTTCTGATTTTTGGACGGGCTCATGCGCTTCACCGGTGGTCGCCGCCTCCGGTGCTGACGGGTCCGCGTCTTCAGATGTGGACATCACGGAACTCGTCGAGCGAGAACTCTGCCCCCACCAAAAAAGACCAACCCCCATGCCTATAACTGCAAGAACTACAAAGATGCGTTTCATACCTGAAATTTATCGGCTACTTCAGCTCTAAACCCGAGTTAAAACTTCTTCCCCATCACTCCTAATACTTGGCTCATCCGAGTCATGAGGTTACCTAGATTCTTTTTCTCGGAATTATCAAAATGAGACCACATTTGCGCGATATTTTCGTTATAAGCGGGGTAAATTTTGTGCATCAATTCGAGACCAGACTGGGAAAGCTGCATTCTGTAAGATCGACTATCGCCCGCATTTTGGATGTTCTGAATCAGGCCCGCCTGCTTTAGTGCGGAAATGATCGCAGAAATTGTGGCATTGCTAACGCCGACAGCTTTTGCGGTCTCTGTGGGCGTCAGGCCATTTGGACTATTATAAAGAAGATTCAGAACTACAAAGCGAGTCGTCGTTACTCCCCAGGATATAAAAAAGCTCTCCAAGCAGGCCGTAAATGATGACGTCACTTTATGTAACAACTGATGGAGCTGCATTTCTTCACTTACGGATGGGGCTTTCAGATCATTTAAATGTTTTGCTTGATTCTGCTCTGCTAGATTCTCGCTATAGACTGCTTTCGACATAACGTCTCCCTTAGGTTCTACTCAAACAACTTTTCTTCGATAGATAAAAGGTAACTAAGAAATGTTGAGAAATTGTGGAGTTGTTCACTTCCCTAAGTGTTTTCTAGATAAATTTGGGCAAAAGCCCACTCATGAACTGACTGTCTAACTTTTTGCGTCCCTTTTGGTTCGCCGTCTCAAATAAAAACGCTCTAGCTCGATTTAAACGAGGGCTCAGGGATGCCAACCTGGCACGAAAGTTGAGATAGAAGGTTATGAGACATTTATTTTAACTAACGAGGGAATTATGAAAACGAACATGTTACTTACGATCTTACTTGCCGGCATGACGCTCTTTTTAGCGAATTGCTCTAAATCTAATGAGTCTGCAGTAAACACCGCGACAAGCTGTAGCGCTGGTCAGACGTATACACAGCTTGGCTGCTTACAGCAAAATACAGCTGTCTGCGGTTCTACTAATTATGGTTATTCAAATGGTCAGTGTTATGCACAGATCACTTCGACAACAAACTCATGCACAGCTGGTTATGTAAATACACAGATGGGTTGCTTGCCGCAAGGCACTTGCACAGCTTATGGATCTAACTATGGATACTACAATGGTTCTTGTTATCCAGCAGTAGCAACGACTTCAACGGGCTCTACATGCCAAGCTGGTTATGTTGGAACTCAAATGGGTTGCTTGCCACAAGGTGTCTGCTCTGCCTATGGCCCGAACTATGGTTACTACAACAACTATTGCTACCCACGTACATACTAAGCTCGCCTGAGTCAGAACGCTCCCTAATATCCGCTCTTAAAATGGGTTTCCCTCCCCATCACAATGTGGCTGACCTTCTCCGGTCAGCCGCAGAATGAACAAGCCAAATTCTCTGACAAATTTCATCTTACCAATCTGCAATTTGCCTCCCCTCCGAATCTGATTGAAACTCCTCTTCCTATATCGAACTTTTTTAATTGAGGAGCCTTCCCGTGAAACATCTCGTTGTCCCAATCACTCTGCTATCCATCTTTTCTCTGACTGGTTTTTCTGCGCAAGCGGCAGAAACGGAAGTTTTGAAGCCCTTCATTCAATGTCAGTCTCAAGAATTTGTAGCTGATGACGCTGTTCGCGCGGTGGTTCTTAAAGACAAGCTATCCGGTCAAATTCACGTGGATCTATCTCGAACCTCATTCGGTGGAGTCGAAAAATTTAGCTATCAGGTATATGAACTGATAAACACGGGTATGCCCGGTGTTCCCAGAATTTATGCAGGGGACGGGTTGCGTCTTTCTATTCAATCTACGCTCAACGCAAATGAACAGTATCTTTCCGCAACCCTCAGTGTCCAAATTGATGAACGAACAACTCAGGATGATTCTCTGATTTGTCTTCCGATTTACAACTAAGCGGCTTTCTTATGACCCACAACTTCGCGGGCCATACTTTGAACCATGTGCTCCAGGGTATGCGCCTGAGCCGCCATTTCTTCGGACGTCGCTGCTGTTTCTTCTGCCGCAGCACTGAAGGCTTGAGTTTGTTTTTCTAATGATCCCATCGCCTGATAGATAGACTGAATACCTTGAGTCTGCTCCCCCGTTGTCGATGCGATCTCTTGATTTAAAACACTCACTTTTCTGACGGAAGATACAATGTGCCCTAAGACCTGATCACTTTTTTCTGCCAGTTCTAAAGAGATCCTTGTCTGATTCACAGAACTGGTGATCACGCTTTTGACTTCTTTAGCCGCTTCCGCAGATTTCAAGGCCAAACTTCTGACGGCATCCGCTACGACGGCGAATCCCTTGCCCTGCTCCCCGGCTCGGGCGGCTTCAACCGCGGCATTCAAAGCCAAAAGATTTGTCTGAAAGGCGATGTCGTCAATAATGTCCATGGCGGAGGTGATCTCTTGAGAAATCTTTGACATCACCGAGATCGATTCGATCAAACGCTTCACTTCTTCAGCTCCTTCGGTGGCACCAGTCTCTGAATTTTGCGCCAGAGAGGCCGCTTGACTGGCTCTTTCTTGATTCGCCTGAACCACTTCGCTTAAGCTTTTTACCGACTGAACCGTTTCTTCGATTTTTTCCGCGGATTCAACAGCTCCCTGGGCCACACTTTGTCCTGCGGCAGAAAGCATACTTGAAGCTTCTAAGACCTGCTTGCTGGCTTCACTGGTGTCAGTTACCGTGCGCGCCAGAAAATTCATCAGTCGTCCGGCGAAAATAAAAAACAAAGCAAAGGCTAAAGCAAACGCGCCTAAAAACCCAATCATCACTTTAACTCTAAATTGAGCGACGGCTTTTTCCACGTCATCGACGTACACACCACTCCCGATAACCCACTTCCAAGGTTTGAACTGACGAACGAAACTGATCTTAGGTTCCGCGTTTGGCGATCCCGGTTTCGGCCACATATAGTCGACAAAGCCTTCCGCCGCAGGAGTTTGTGCCACTTTCACAAACTCTATGAAAAGATGAACACCATTGGGATCTTTCATCTCAGCAAGATCTTTACCGTTCAGTTCTGGCTTAATTGGGTGCATCATCATCGTGGGCTTTAAATCATTCACCCAAAAATATTCATTCCCCGCGTAGCGCAGATGATTCAAAGCCGCCAAGGCTTGCTTTTGCGCGACTTCTTCAGAAATCTCTTTCTTTTCGTAGAGTTGGTAATAGACCTCGACCGTTTTTGAGGCCAGATCCACGGTATTTCTAAGCATCGTCTGACGATCAGAATACATATTGGCGCGAACCAGTGGAATGACGTAAAACATCACAATAGCCCATAGTGGAATTATTGCGACTCCCAAAAGCACCAACGTCTTGTATCGGTAACTACGTCCCTTCCACACTGTCATTGTGGTCCTCCCCTTATTTGTACTGCGAACTTGTCGGAATATACTCCCCACGCTGAAGGATTCTCAATTTGATGTGAAAACGGCACGCTTTTCTGTTTCAGATTAGGTCGTTTTAGGAATATATTTAGTCCTTACTGGAGATAGACTCACATGCCCCACATACGCTTTAGAGCCTTACAATCAGAACACGTTTCCACGCTCAGTAAAAACCTGGTGAAAGAGCTTGCCTCTTTTATTAAGACGAGTGAAGACAACTTTACTTTTGAATTAGTGCAAACTCAGTTTTTCATCCAAGGCCAAGCCACAAGTGGATATCCCTTTGTCGAAGTTTTATGGTTTGAGCGAACACCTGAAATTCAGCAACAGGTTGCGAACTTGATTACCGAGAATATTAAAAAATTGATCGATACCGACGTCGCCGTGGTCTTTCAGCCTTTGCTGCAAAAAAACTATTTTGAAAACGGACAACATTTTTAATATGAAAGCCGTCGTCCAAAGAGTTCAAAAAGCTTCGGTCTCCGTCGATGGAAAAATGATATCCAGTATTGGTCCGGGACTTCTTACTTTATTAGGAGTTGCTAAGGGAGATAACGAAGAACAATTGCAAAAGCTCATCAGCAAAATTACTGCCCTGCGAATTTTTCCTGATGAAGAAGGCAAAATGAATAAATCCATAAAGGATATTCAAGGGGAACACTTGCTTGTTTCGCAATTCACTTTGTTAGGTGATACAGCCAAAGGAAATCGACCCAGTTTTATCGGAGCAGAAGCACCTGCCCTTGCAGAAGTTCTTTACAATAAATCGCTTGAGCTCAGTCGCGCGCAAGGAGTTCCCACACAAGGTGGAATATTTGGTGCGGACATGAAAGTTGAAATTTTGAACGATGGCCCGGTGACTCTTTTGATTGAAGTTTAATGCGGACAAAGCAATCATCGATAATATTCCATAAGATTACGAGTTTGAAGGATTTGTAATTTAGTTTGGCAAACACAAAACCCACTTCTAGAGTTCCTCTTCTATTTTTCTAAAGAGGTGCTTTTTCATGAGTGTGTTAATCCCTGCTAGTCCCATCCCATGTCTGAATTTTATCGACGGCAAATTTAAGAAACCCCATGGTCCCTCTCGTCATGTTTTCAGTCCTTATACTAACGCGGTCATCGGTGAGTTTTCCAACTCTACTCCTGAGGACATTTCTCACGCGATAGACAAAGCGCAAGAAGCACAAAAAGAATGGGCTCTGACGCCCCTTAAAGAACGCACAAAAGTCATGTTCAATTTCCGCGAAATCCTTTTGCGTGATCTTGACGAAATCGCTCATCTTAAAAGCTCTGAGTCCGGCAAAACGTTTTCCGAAGGACGCGCAGGCCTGATGAAGGGTCTTGAGGTATTAGAGTATGCCCTCTCTCTTCAGAATATGGATCTGGGTGGAAAAATGGAAGTCTCTCGTGGAGTGACTTGCGAATTCCGCAGAGAACCGCTGGGTGTTGTTGCTGGCATCACGCCTTTTAACTTTCCAGCGATGGTACCAATGTGGTCGATTCCTATCGCGCTGACTTTGGGCAATGCCTATATTTGGAAACCTTCTGATAAAACGCCCCTAACCTCGATGAAGATCGCTTCGGCTTTGCTGGAAGCAGGTCTTCCAAATGGGGTCTTACAAGTTGTTCATGGCGGACGCGAAACTGTGGAAGCCATCATTGATCACCCGGCAGTTAAAGCCATTGGTTTCGTCGGATCAACGCCTGTAGCCAAAGCCGTGTATCAGCGCGGCACTCATTTGGGAAAACGTGTCCTGGCGCTTGGCGGAGCCAAGAATCATATCGTCTTACTTCCGGATGCCAATCCTGATCTGGCTGGTGTGGGCATCAGTGATTCCTTTACCGGATGTGCGGGTCAACGATGCATGGCCGCTGCGGTTCTTCTGGCCGTTGGAAATGTCGATCCTCACGTTCAGAAAATCATCGCACGCGCTAGTTCCTTGGAACTAGGCCCTGATATGGGTGCGCTCATCTCTGATACTCAAGTTAAATACCTTCATGAAGTCATTACGCGCGCAGAAGGCGAAGGCGCAACAATTCTTCTGGATGGACGAAAAGCTAAGGCCCCTGCGGGAATGGAAAATGGCAACTGGATGGGACCTACCATCATCGACAATGTGCAACCCGGCAGCGAGCTTGCAACTCAAGAACTTTTTGGCCCGGTTTTAAGTATCATTCGCTGCAAAGATATTTCGCAAGCCATGGAAATTGAAAACTCTGTCCCGTTTGGAAATGCCTGCTCGGTATTTACATCGCAAGGTGCGTTGGCTGAAAAGGTTATTCGTAAAGCTCGCAGCGCCATGGTCGGTGTCAACATCGGCGTCCCCGTTCCCCGCGAGCCATTCTCCTTTGGAGGAATGAATGCTTCTAAGTTTGGGCACGGCGATATCACTGGTCAAAGTTCTTTGGACTTCTGGTCGGATCTCAAAAAAGTAACAACAAAATGGGAACAACAATTTGACACCAATTGGATGTCATAAGGAAAGGCCTCATCATGCAAGATCTAAAGCGTTCTTCTCATGTCGTCCTCACGTCACACTCAAGCCAAGTTTATAAAAACAGCCCCATGATAAACTGGGGCGCACGCGACGCACAAACTCGTGGCCCGGTCGTGGCGTCACTGACGGAACCACACAATCGCAACGCCATTGGAACCCACAGTGGTTCTTATACAGTTTACCGCGCGCTTTCAATCGCCCAAGGTCGATATTCAACCAATCATCGCCCTGATCTGCACAACACTGAAAGTCCCGTAAAAATTGGACCTTATGATTCATGGTTTGATCCTGACAAAATTGTTTCGATTGATCCTTGGGGTTTTGACGTCAATATTCATTTCAAAAGTTATTTTGACGCTGGCTACGACGTGCGCCCGACAATTGCAGTCACTCAAGCTCGGTTACAAATCCCTGAAATCCATCAAGCCATCGATGCCGGCCGTCTGAAAATTGACGGAAAAATTGTCCTAGAAAACAAAGACGTCAAAGTGACCAAAGTCGCTTTTGAACCGGTTTGGTATTTGCCAGGAATCGCAAAGCGACTGAATGTCGACGAAGGCGAATTGCGCAAAATTCTTTTCCAAGAAACTGGCGGTATGTTTCCAGAATTGGTAACTCGCCCTGACCTTAAAGTAATGTTGCCACCTATTGGCAGCACGACAGTTTACATCTTCGGAAATCTTCAAGACCTTTCCAACAAAGACGTGGAACTGACTTGTCGTGTCCATGACGAGTGCAATGGGTCGGATGTATTTGGCTCTGACATTTGCACCTGCCGCCCGTATTTGATTTATGGAATTGAAGATGCGGCCCGCACTGCGCAACGAGGCGGCGTGGGTATTATTTCTTACTATCGCAAAGAAGGCCGTGCCCTTGGCGAAGTAACTAAATTCTTGGTTTACAATGCGCGCAAGCGCCAAGTCGGTGGTGACTCTGCTGCGACCTATTTCCACCGCACAGAATGTGTGGCCGGAGTTGAAGACGCTCGCTTCCAAGAACTGATGCCAGATATCTTACAATTCTTTGGTATTACAAAAATCCACAACCTGCACTCCATGAGCAACATGAAGTACGATGCCATTGTGAAATCGGGAATTGAAGTCGTGAATCGTATTTCGATCCCCGCCGATCTTATCCCGGCAGATGCCCAAGTGGAAATCGAAGCGAAAAAAGCCGCAGGCTATTTTTCACCAGGAGAAGTTAAGAACGGCGAAGAGCTCGCCATGGTTCAAGGGAGACCTATCGAATGATTTCACAAAATACACAAGCCACAGACTTGAACTATCTTTTGTCTCCTGAGGCCGTCCGCCAGAGTGCCAATGACATTCTAGCACTGACACTGCAAGGAGAAACCAACTTCAACTATCACCCGGAAAAATTGGCTGAAGTGGTGGATTATGTCGTAGACGTGATTAACGAAAATTATCCTTCGCACGATATCCCCTTCCATTCACGCTGGGGCCACTTTCGCGTAGCGCAAGTAGATCGCGTCGCTCTGTTGGATCAAAAACTTAAGGGTCTTGATCCAATCGAAATCGTTCGCACAAAATTAGACCTCGTCATCACCTCCGTATTGTTGGATGCTGGGGCAGGAAACGTGTGGTCGTTCAAAGAAACCTCTTCCGGCAAAATCATGAATCGCTCTGAAGGATTGGGCGTGGCCAGCTTTCATCTTTTCATGAGCGGCCTTCTATCAGATAACTTGAACTATCCACTGCGCGCGACAGCCGGCGGTTTGCAAGCACTGACACTTGATGATCTGGCAGAGACTTTTCAAGTCAGCGAAACGAACCCTCTGGTGGGCTTGGAAGGACGTCTCAGCCTTTTGCACAATCTAGGTAAAACGGTTGAAGCCAAACCCGAGTTCTTCCCTCAAGGACGCCCGGGCAGCTTAGTTGATTATCTATTGAAACGTTACGGAGCGAAAATCACAGGGCCTCAAGTTTTGCGAGCCGTGTTGGATAGCTTAGGTGATATTTGGCCAGGAAGAATTAAAGTCGGAGATGTGAACTTAGGCGACACTTGGGTTTATCGTAAAATCCCAACAGGTCTTGCCTGTTTCCATAAACTTTCCCAATGGATGACATATTCATTGCTGGAACCTCTGATGGATGCTGGTTTTGAAGTCAGTGACGTAGAAGGCCTTACTGGTCTTGCGGAATACCGCAATGGCGGCTTGCTTTTGGATAAAGGGCTGATCAGTTTAAAAAATCCGACACTTAAGGAACTGCGCCACAATCCGGATTCAGAAGTGATCATCGAATGGCGAGGCCTGACCGTGAGCTTGCTGGATAAAATTGGCGCCCTTGTTCAACAGAAACTAAACAAATCCCCAGCAGAATTCCCTTTGGCAAAAATCTTGGAAGGTGGAACTTGGTGGGCCGGCAGAAAAGCGGCGAAGACACTAAGAGCTGATAGCTCCCCGCCTCTAAAGATCGAATCTGACGGCACTGTGTTTTAATTAATTGGAGTACGCATATATGAACAACGTAACTATCATTAATCATCCGCTTCTTAAGCATAAACTTGGCTATCTACGTGATCGCAACACTTACAGCCATGAGTTCCGTGAACTTATCAAAGAAGTCTCTAAAATTTTAGTTTATGAGGCGATGAAAGACTGGAAAGAACTGCAAACAGTCGAAATCGAAACGCCCATCACCAAAACTGTCGCAGAACGCATCGCGAATCCACCGGTAATCGTGTCGATCCTGCGCGCGGGCAATGGCATGTTGGAAGCAGCACTTTCTATGCTGCCTTTTGCCAGCACCGGGTTTATCGGAATATACCGAGATAAATTCATACATAACACCGTCGAGTATTATTTTAAGATGCCTCAGGATATCCAAGGGAAAGACATTCTGTTGTGTGATCCTTTGATTGCAACCGCAGATACGATTATAGCGGCCATTGACCGCCTGAAAAACTATAATGTGGGTCGCATTAAGGTTATCTGCATCTTGGCCAGTGAAAATGGTCTTAAAAAGGTTCATCATTTTCACCCGGATGTTGAAATCTACACGGTAAATGTTGAAAATGAGATCAACGAAATGGGTTATTTGGTCCCGGGCCTAGGTGATGCCGGCGATCGTTTATTCCAAACCAGATAGGATTTTGCCCATGCACGGACCACACATTATTGGAGTCGCTGGTGGCAGCGGCTCTGGAAAAACATACTTCGCCAAAGATCTACAACGTATGTTGGGTGAAGAAAATTGCTCCATCGTGTACCAAGACAACTACTACATCGACCAATCCGCAAAATTTGATGGTGATGGTGGTTCCGTTAACTTTGACCACCCCAGCAGTTTAGATTTCCCTCTTTTAGCCCAAGGTTTGAAGCTGCTGAAGTCTGGTGTGCCTCTTGCGATTCCAATTTACGATTTCAAAACGCACACTCGCCTTAAAGAAACTCTAGTGGGTCAACCGACTAAGATCATTCTGGTTGACGGCATTCTGATCCTGCATTCCGATGAGGTTCGATCACAGCTTGATGAGATGATCTTCTTTGATACTCCAGAACAATTGCGCTTTGAGCGCCGTCTGCATCGCGATGTAAAAGAGCGCGGACGAACAGCCGAAGGCGTGCGCAAGCAATTTGAACTGCAAGTTCGCCCGATGCATGATGAGTTTGTGGAGCCGTCAAAACAGCACGCAAATCTGGTTGTGAAAGATCTGGGTGACTATGGACGAATCCTGCACGAAGTGAAAAATCGTTTAAGCAGTTTGCTTCTGAACGAAGAAACCACCAGCGTTTAAAGCTACTCTTCGTTGTATTTACGGTTGGATCCACGAGCTTTTTCTATCGGGTATTTTTGCTCGTTCTTTTGCAGCTTGTGGATCACAGCTTGAGCCAGGTCGACATTATTCATTTGTGCCATTCTTAAAATCATAAATAAAACATCGGCCATTTCATCCTCAATTTTTCCACGGATTTTTTTATCCTTGAACATAGCTTCCATCTGCTCTGGGGATTTAAAGCGAAAAAGATCCAACAGCTCCGCCGCTTCAGTTGAAATTCCGATAGCCAACTCTTTCGGAGAATGAAATTGATCCCATTCACGATCTTCACAAAATGTTCTTACTAAGCTTGTTAAGTGCTTCAGATCGCTATTTTCACTTGGCATGACGTCACCTGCTCCTTTTTGAACAAGATCTTAAATAGTATGCATTGTAACAGGAACCGGGGCGGATTTTCAGTATTGTTTGCTAACGCCACGTTTCTTCAAGGATCGTGACGATCTATGAAAACACTACTTTTTGTTTTTGGTACTCGTCCTGAAACCATCAAGGTGGCTCCGTTGATCTTGAAAGCCAAACAAGATCCCCGATTCCGCGTGCTTGTTTGTTCCACCGGTCAACATCGAGAGATGATTCGTCCCTTGTTTGACTTCTTTGGCTTCACGCCGGATTTTGATTTGGACCTGATGCGACCCGGGCAAAGCCTGGCTGATATCTCAACGTCAGTGATGACGGGACTGCATCACATTCTGCAAACGCACTCCATCGACAATGTTCTGGTGCAAGGAGACACAACCAGTTGCTTTATCGCAAGCCTCGTCGCTTTTTATCATCGGGTGCCCGTAAGTCATATCGAAGCCGGCCTCCGTTCGGGTGATATCCATTCCCCCTTTCCTGAGGAATTCAATCGCAAGGGTACGGGATTGGTCGCGGGTATTCATCTGGCGCCGACCCTGACTGCGCGGGAAAATCTGCTTCGTGAACACTACGCCCATGAAAATATCTTTGTGACTGGGAATACCGGAATTGATGCTCTGTTTGAGGTGCGCAATAAAATTGCCGCTACTCAAGACATCCAAAACTCTTTGCAACGTCGCTATTCATTTTTAAGTCCTGAACGAAAGTTGGTTTTAGTCACCGTCCACCGTCGCGAATCCTTTGGCCGTCCGATGGAGGAAGTGATGAAGGGCTTACTTGAATTATCAGAACGTGACGATTTAGAATTACTGATTCCACTTCATATGAATCCTGAAGTTCGAAAATCCGCACTGAAGATCTTTGGAACCAAAGCCTGCTGGGTGGACAAAAGCGAGACCATGGCCCCCGGGGAAAGTAAAATTTGGCTCTGTGAACCCATTGACTATGTCCCGTTTGTCTATCTGATGGATAGGGCTCATCTTATTATCACCGATTCCGGTGGTATTCAGGAGGAAGCTCCGTCCTTAGGAAAACCTATTTTGGTAGCGCGAGAAAAAACCGAGCGTCCCGAAGCAATTGCCGCAGGAACATCAAAACTCATTCCGCTGGAACACAAAGCCTTTGTCAAAATCGCCAGTGAAGTTTTGGATACTCCCCATATTTATAACTCTATGGCCCAGGCAAAAAATCCATTTGGAGATGGTCACGCCAGCAATCGTATTCTGGATATTCTGGCAAATTATCTGGAAGTGGACACAATGCTGGATCAAGTCTCTTCTTGATTTCTCATGTGGTCCGCGACCCGTAACAGCGAATGCAGCAGCTCACTTCGCAGGGGTTCCTGAACACCGACGTCTTCAAACGCTTTCACCATGCATAGCATCCATTGATCGCGCTCTGATTTGCCGATTTGAAATGGAAAGTGGCGCATGCGCAGACGTGGGTGCCCGTAGCGCTCTTCAAAAAGAGGCGGACCACCTAACCATCCTGAAAGATGCATGAAGAGTTTTTCTTCAGAACCCCGAAGATTTTCAGGATGCATCTTTCGAATACCTTGAGCCTCAGGCATCGTATCCATGATTTCATAAAAACGTTTTGTGATTTGGCGCAAGACAGCCTCGCCGCCCAGAAGCTCATAAGGAGTTTTTTGTGTATCAGACATAAGTGGCTAAATCTTACTGGAAAACTGATTGCGAAATCAAATGCTAAACTGGTTAGCAGAACCGGACGGTTTCAAGGTAATGAAAGCCGCCCTCAAATATGGAATCAACCTACGTCAGGGTGGCTACAAACCATGGGCCAGAAACGCAGCGCCTCAGTAACAATTTATCTTGAATGACCTCGCTTCCACCTACACTGAGATCTGACCATTTCATATCTTAGGAGAAGCAAGGCAGATGCGCATTCTAGGCACCATCAAAAATCGTCTTATCAAATTCTACAATTTCATCAAAGAACTCGAACAAATTCCGCAGCGAAACTTTTCCGATGACTTTGACTCCGAAGCTAAACCTGAAACTCCACGGGCTAAACGCACCAATCATGTTAAGGTGGAAGACCTCCGTCCCCCGCGAAAACCAGAGTAGCTGTCTTAGACTGATACGAATCTTCGATTTTTCGTCGATTCTTTAAACAGAATATTCCATATTCTCAAATAGAGCGGCATACTGTTCTTAGCTGTTAGTAACTGGTAAGGACTTTGAAATGAAAACAATCGCTCTCGCCATCGTCGGCTTTAGTCTTCTGTCTCTGGTTGCACTTCTTCCAGCGCCCCATGATTCTACTTCTTCGGATGTGATTGCCTTCAAGACAGAGGGTCGTTGCATGTCGAAAATTCTTGATAAGTCGCCGCGCTTTTTTCCAACTGACAAATGTTACTTAGGATAATCATTTAACGCGCTGCCCGTTTGATACCCTCATTGCCTTTTAAAGTTCATGACTTCATAGTGGCCCCAAAATAAGGATTCTCTATGAAGTCTTTTCTCTTTTCCGCTTTGATTCTTTTTTCCGGACCCACTTTCGCCGCTGTCAATGTTGGTACTTTTGTAAAGCACTCGGTGACTTTAACAGAAGGCACTTTCAAACAAGTCCACACGGAAGAAAGCCTGGTTTCTTCTTATAATTCAACCACAGACAATTTCACAGTTACGGAAACAACTCTGTGGCAGAACTATTCACCCTCAGTGAAAACATACGAAGTCAGCCAGGCCGACACGGTCAAGCTGTCGCAAAAGTTTAAAGGCTGCAATGCGATGGGTGGAGTCCAAGAAACTGTTGAGGTTCCTGCCGGAAAATTTGCGGCCTGCGCGGTTCGCTACAACTTTTCATCCGAAGAGGGCACCGTTTGGTTTGCAGACGCCGGCTTTGGTGTTGTGAAAGTTGAAACTCACTTTAAAGGTCTTAAGGCCAATAGAACTCGCGAGCTCGTGGAAGCTCGGTAGAAATCTCGATGCTCAGCAATCTCTTTGAAGTTTTTTGGGTGTTTCTGCGGTTGGGACTGACGTCCTTTGGTGGGCCTATTGCTCACCTCAGCTATTTTCACGATGAGTTTGTAAATCGCAGAAAATGGATCAATGAACATGCCTATGCAGATCTGGTGGCTTTGTGCCAATTTCTTCCAGGTCCCGCCAGCAGCCAAGTCGGGATTGCAATCGGCCTTCAACGTGCGGGTCTCTTAGGAGCTCTTGTCGCGTGGATAGGGTTCACCCTGCCTTCGGCAATTGTGCTTATATTATTTGGTTTGGGGCTTTCTCAATTCGCCATCAACTTAGATGCGGGTTGGTTGCACTCTTTAAAAACTATTGCGGTCGCAGTTGTTGCTCAGGCCATTTGGGCTATGGGTGTAAAGCTTTGCCCTGACAAAGAGCGCGTGACGATCGCCCTTGCTGCGTGCGCTTTGGCCAGCCTTATTCCGTCCGGATGGACCCAAATCAGTGTGATCATTTTAGGGGCCTTGATAGGGGTGCTTGTCCTTCGCAAAAACACAACTCTTCCCCATGTTCCCGTGGCAGTTTCAATTTCTAAAAAGGTGGGTGCCACCTTTCTGACGATGTTCTTTGCTTTGCTCTTGGTCCTGCCACCCCTCGCCAAACTATCTGAAAATCACGGGTTAAAAATGTTCGATAGTTTTTATCGTGCAGGATCTCTTGTCTTTGGCGGTGGGCATGTCGTGCTGCCTTTGTTGCAAGCCGAGGTGGTTCCGACGGGTTGGGTTTCTAACGATGCCTTTATGGCTGGTTACGGAGCCGCACAAGCGATTCCCGGTCCGCTATTTACATTCACAGCTTACCTAGGATCAGTGTCCACTGTGGCACCCAATGGTTGGAGTGGAGCTTTTCTGTGTTTGATTGCGGCATTCTTACCCGCTTTTCTGTTGGTGCTTGGAGCCTTGCCCTTTTGGGAAACATTGCGCAAGTTTAAAAACATCCGCTATGCCATGCTGGGAATTAATGCGGCCGTGGTGGGCATTTTGCTCGCGGCATTTTACCATCCCGTTTGGACAACAGGAATCACTAACGCAAAAGACTTTTCCCTCGCCTTAGGCGCCTTTGTTTTATTGACGTTTTGGCGCGCGCCTTCTTGGGCCATTGTCCTCATAGGTGCGGTTGTTGGCGGCGGGCTTTTATAAGTTTTAGGCTCGCCCCCACTTTTAAAAAACCTCTTTCGCTATTCTAAAAAGTCATAGGAAAACTAACACTGACCAATCCGATCTTGTTATGAAGCTTACTATCAAGATCAGCGGTAATGGGCGCTTCCACCCGTGACTTGTCGTATTTCACATCCATGTATTCAACATTCAAGCTGACCACAAATATTTTAAATCCGACACCCAACTTAAGGCCTTTCGGATCATCAAATTTAACGTCATTCACGCCATCTTTATCGGGGTCCAAGGCTCCGCCAAACACATAGCCTCCCCACACTCTGAGCCCAAACACCGGAAACTGACCGCCCACGATCGCACTGTAAGTGGTGGAATTGCCATCAGCACTATAGTTGTTCGCGGAGTTTTCAAATTTCACTTTCGAATAAGATCCGTCCAAGGCAAGAAATACGACAGAGTCGAAATGCAATCCCAACTTCAGATCCACCCCCATCCCCTTCGTCGTCCCAGTGGAAGAATTCAGAGGTGCAGGCCATTGCACATCGTTATCCCCTTTTTCGTAAAATACCCCTGGCTCAAAATAAAACCCGACAGCCTGCGCCTGAGCACCCAGGAACCCGGTTAAAATAATGAAAGCTATCTTTAGATGTTTCATGTATCTGCTCCTTCGAAAGATTTGCCTTTGATCTTAGACGAAGCCGCTTACCTCGGCCCTCTGTATTTAATCAGCTCTAGGGATATCTCTTTACAATTCAGGACCAAGCATACGTGACTTAAGGAGGTATAAATTTAAGGAGATATATTATGAAACTTAAGGAAATGGTTTTTGCCTTGCTATTTTTATTTGGCCCGATGGCCATGGCCCTGAATGACTCTGAAATCGCAGAGATACTACGAACGGCCAATCAAGCAGAGCTTGACGTAGCAAAGATGGCGACAACAAGGGCCTCTAGCCCTGACGTCAAAGATTTCGCAAAAGATATGATCGCTGATCATCAAGCCAACCAAAACGACGAAGCAAAGATTACCAAAGCCGGAAAGATATTCCCTCAGCCAAATGACACGGCTACGGAACTTAAAAAAGGTGTTCAAGATCAAATGATGCAATTAGGAAAACAAAGTGGTTTCGCGTTTGATAAAGCCTATATCGACAATCAGGTGGCCATGCATCGGCAATTGCTCAGTGACCTAAATCAGAAACTAATTCCTGCAGCCTCTAATCCGGAGTTTAAAGCGTTTTTAAACTCCACCAAGGATCATGTTGAAAAGCATCTTTCAAAGGCACAAGAAATTCAAACAGCCCTCAAAAAATAATATCCAGGGCGATCTCGCGTCGCCCCTTTTAGCCGCCACCTAGACTGAGTTCATAGTCGTTCAACGAAGATTGCAGAGCGTTTTTCACAGCTATGCTATGGGATTTTTCGGCGACACCACGATAATAGGCAATGTTGCCAGAATTCAAAAGAGGTCTGATTTTCTGAGCTGCGGTTTCCGCTGAATACTGCGGACCTGACAACAAAGTCTCTGCCATGAAGCCACGCACTTGCTCCGCCATCCCAGAGTTATTGTAGCGAGCCAATTCGCCCATCACCTGTTCCATAATCAATGGATCAGCGTAGTTGTTTTTAAGCCCTTCAATGATCGCTTGCAGATTCTCTTCGGACACTGGCAGTTGACTCATCAGCTTTAGAACTTCTTCCTGGACAAAGCCATCGCCCTCTTTCATAAGGTCCCGCAGTGACTTTTGCATCTGTAAGCTTTCAGAAAATTCAGATGCTTTTGTATTTTGTAAGAACGACGCGGCCTCTTTATTTAAGGCGACTTGATAGGATTTAGGATCTGTCTGACGATATTTGCATTTTTCATGGGAATAACAATTCACCAGAGTCTGAATTTTATCCAGAGACTCTTGCGGATTTTCTGCCACCACGGAAGATACATGACCTTGGGTTTTAGCCCCAGTCGTTCTTGTTGTTACGACATCCTTCCCCACGATTGCCGACGAAGTCGATGACAGATCTTGAGTCTGTTCATGACCTCGCTGACTTACAAAGTAAATCGCTCCCAGGGCAATAATCGTCAGTGCTCCGTATTTTTTCATAGAGCTGTGGCCCACGATTCAAGTGTCTCTTCAGGTGACAATACGCCCGCATGGACATAACCCGTGTATTTTCCATAAGTCACTTTGTAGTACAGCTTATCATCAGCACCTTTTACCAAAGACTCTAAAACTTTGACCGTGACGCCTTTAGGAATATTCACGATCTGTGTGCCACCCGGGGTTGCGCGAAGATTAATGCCATATGCATTTATGACCTTAATACTGTCTGACACCCTGGCCAGAGTCGATTTAGGCGCCAGCGATGAGCTGGCTTCCACAGCCCAAGATGATGCATCTGCTTTAGAACCCGCATACACATAGCCAACTTTGCCACCATAGATAACTTTATAATATCTATCGCCAGCGACCTCTCTGATTTCGAAATCACGCACATGCAATACTGCGCCTTTAGGGATCACAGACACCAAGCCACCCGCTGGTGTGTCTCGCATGTTGATATTTTTCAATACCTTCAAGCCGCTGGAAACGGCAACCAATTGGCGATCGTACTCTTCGCAAAGTCCATGACGATCTTGTTGTTGGATGCCGTATTGGCTAACTTGTTCCTTGGTCCAAGGAATCACTGTCTGATTCGCGATGGTGCCCACCGCGGAAAGACACTGACGATCTTTTTCTGCTAGACAGAAGAAAATCTGATTTTTGACCAAACACACTTGGCCCTCAATGCGATAAAGATGACCTTCAACGGGACGATTGGAAGTGTCTTCGGTTTCCGCAGCACAGTCCTCTTTCTTTTCCATCAGACAAGCTATTGGAACAGAAGATTTTTGCTTTTCATCTTCAACAAACCCCTTCCACTTTTTACCCGTTAACATGGCATAGAAGTTTCTGTCGTTATGCGCCCAAGCGCTGTTAGGGTCCGTCCAACGGCACAGCTTTTTAGGTCCGCCGTTGTATGCAGACCACGCAGATCTTGTCCGAGCCTGCCAGTAGTTGGAAGCATTCGTCACACAGCTTGCAGAGGCTGCGTTCTGCCAAGCTGCATAGTAAACATCCATCGCGTAAGTCAGATGGGTCGCTAAATTCCAGGCCAAGCCATTTGTCACCGCATTAAAATGCGCTCGATCATCAATTTGCATAAGTCCATGACCGTGACCAGAATCTCCGCGCATCATTTTCAAGCGTGCATCGGAAGCCTTCCGATACATACTAAAATAGCTCTCATGCGAAGCCGTCGTGATCATCGCTTGCACAAAAGCATTCACTTCTTCATTCGTGGCCTTTGGTTTTTTCTTTTTAAGATAAGACAAAGCTCCGTCGCGAACAACAGCGTGCATTTCACCCATATAGCGAACTCGCTCATTATTTCTGGACGCCGAATCCTGAAAAATCAAAGAACCGAAGTTTGTATTCAAATAACTATCAGAGCCAAAGGCGCTCGCAGAGCAGGCTTGGGGGGCACGGCCAAAATTCCACTCCCCACCTTCACGATTGGTACATTTATAATAATCTGCCGTGTTTGCGGCCATAATCACTTGAGAAGTTAAAATACCTAAAAGGACGACAACGCTCTGTTTTGATTTAAGTGCTTTCATATTCTTCCTTTCGTCCATTCGTAATTGGACTAAAGGAAGTTTTGAGTAACTTTTTATTTTTTTGGTAACTCGAATGAAATCACTCTTTTTTCGTTAGTTTTATCTACAAAAAATGGAGCAATGGTGCCTCTAAAAAAATTCAACCTAGACTAAGGACGCGGTCACATTCCTGTAAAATCAGAGTGGAAATGTGTCTTCCCGGCTTTGTCTTGAAGGAAGTAAATGTCTCCCAAACGATCTATCTGATCTAGACATCGCAACAGAATATCATCCGCCGATAAGATCCCTTGAACTCGCCTAGAACCTCTTTCAACGACGAGAAGACGTCTTACATGAGCTTTTCGCATAACATCGAGGGCTTCCTCAATCTCTGTCTCTGTCGACACCTCAACCAAACTTTTAGTCATGATACTACCAACAAATTGACTGTCAGAAGCCACGCCCCTAACCACAGCTCTTATCACAATGTCACGATCCGTAATAAGTCCTACCGGAACATGACTTGAATCGATGACCACAAGACATCCCACAGATTTCGCCTGCATAAGAATTGCCGCTTGCTGCAAGGTTGCCTCCGCCGAGATCACCACAACAGGCGTTTTACAAAGCACAACTACCTTCATTTAAAAATCCTTTCGTTGAGAATTGAAATCAGTCTTGATCGTCGCAAAGAATATGCCACTGATATTTCGTCTTTTGATTTTAAAAAAAGGCTTCAACCAGAAGACAAACTGCCGAATGCCAAAATCTTTTGTGACACGTTGACCACCACCTTGCGACAATTTGTCTCATAAAATAGATCTATTAAAAATTATGCTTTCTTTTTAGTGGCATGCCATTTGCCTAGGGAATTCACAGGGAGGCTTCAATGCTTAACAAGGCCACATTCTTTTTCGCTTTAACAGCAGTCTTATTCACTACCGCTTGTGCCAATATGCACAAGGATGCAAGCTTGGACCAACGAATCAACGCTGAACCGCGCGCAGATACACCGACAGAGATTGCCCAAAGAGCTGCCGATACGTTTGCAAATGCTCCAGGATTGAATGCAGATCAGCGTCAGAAATTGAATAAGCTCTATCTCCGAACATACGCCGAAGCATCGGCTATCAGAAGTGAGATCGGCAAAATGAAGTCTCTTCTTTTTCGAGAAGCCTCCCAAAAGAAATTTAAGTCAAACGACATCAATGAATTAACCCGAAGAATTGTCGATGCCGATCAACGAAGACTGAATGTCATGTTTAGATCTCTAGAGGAAATGCAGGAAATTGTGGGTTATGGTGCCGACAAGCAAGAGCTTTATGAGTATCTAAGAAACTATGATATGCCCAGTGCGAGAATTAGATAAATGTAACTATCGGGTCTGACTTCGGATGCAATATATTTTTTCTGAACAGCCAAATTCCCCGGGGTTGGTATGTCAGATCTTAGAAAAACTTTCGATTCACTCTGTCCAGAGATGAAATCTCTGTTAGAGGTTATTCCCGCAATTGCTAAATCGGGCGCAAATATTCTTATTCAAGGCGAAACCGGCACCGGAAAAGAAGTCTTAGCAAGACATATCCACCATGTCGGCTCACTCGGTGCCACCCCCTTTGTGGCCATCAATTGCGCTGCGATCCCTGAAAATTTACTAGAGTCAGAACTATTCGGATACCGCAAAGGGTCCTTTAGTGGTGCGCTTAACGATCACAAGGGCATTTTTGAAACCGCTTCTGGAGGAACTATCTTCTTAGACGAGATTGGCGATATGCCTCTTAGTCTACAGGCTAAAATTTTAAGAGTGCTTCAGGAAAAAAGTGTTCGACCTGTGGGCAGTACCTCTGAACGAAAGGTGCATTTCTCCCTGATCGCTGCGACCCATAGGGACCTCACTCAGGAAGTTCGCAGAGGCCGATTCCGCGAAGATCTATTCTATCGCTTGAACGTCATTCCCTTGCGAATTAAACCCTTAAGGGAAAGAAAAGAAGATATTGCCGTGTTGGCACAAAACTTCGCCCTTCACTTTTCAAAAAAATACAACCACCGCGAACAACAGCTCTCTGCTCGAGCCTTGGATTTGTTAATCTCCAATTCTTGGCCAGGCAACGTACGGGAACTCGAAAACTTTATAGAACGCGCCATTGTGATGCAGCCATTCAAGGCCGTGCTCGAACTTGGAGATTTGCCTCTTTTAAACACCTCGGAGACATATCCCGTGCAGACCACGTTTTCAGATTTGCCGTCTTTGTCTATTCTTGTGGAAAGTTATATAAAATATGTCCTGAAACATGTGGGTTCACACCAAGGAAAAGCCGCCGAGATTCTGGGTGTTAGTCGTCGCACCATTTCGCGACGGACACAATTCAGGCCTGATTAAATGCGAAGGTTGTAAACCAAGGGAATTTCTACACGCACCGAATCCCGATTAAAAAACTCCGGAAAAACGGGAAACGGTTGCGCCGATTTCACCGCTTCGACCGCAGAACGATCCAGGATTTCATGACCAGAGCTGCTTTGAACTTTGGCTTCCGCTATATTTCCATTTTTCGATAAGACAAAGGCCACCAAAACACGGCCTGACAGCCCCTGCATTCGAGCGATGCGAGGATAAACCTGCTGCTGAGCGACTTTACTGCGGATCTCGAGATAGTACTGAGATAACTTACCAGAGGTCGCACCATTCATCTCTCCAACTTCTGAATCAGAATTTCCCGAGGATGCTGCTTCGCTAACTTTGCTTTCCGTCACGGCGCTGACTTCATTGGTCTTTGTAGGAATAGTTACTATGCTGGTATTGCGGGATTTTCTTTCAACGGCCTGTACCGCTGTTGGGGCCGTTGGAGCTGAACGTTCGATCACGCTTACTTCTGTCGCGGAGTTTTTTAGGGGTGACGGTGCTAACGTAAAAAGCATCGCGGCACCCACCGCTCCGTGACAGACTAAAGAAATAAATGAATACCGCGCGATCAAACCTTCGCCTTTTTCTGTTGGCGATACATATACACACCCAATCCCGTAAGTGCAAACGCCGCCAATAAAACGATAGCGATCAAAATATCTCGGGTCAAGCGCCCCACCCAAGGAACTATGGCATTCCACTTATGGATCACTCCGAAGGCTAAACCTTCGAATTTATCCGCATCGCTCAAGCGGTCTACGATAATCCCCGTCGCCGGGTCAACAAAGACCATTTTTTCTTTGGCATTATCTAATTCAAACTGCCAGACCGGTAACCGCTTGTTGCGGAAGTCATAAAAAGGCCCAAAGCTTTGAACAATTTTTTTGGACTCGACTCTTGCTTGG
>JBJTMR010000164.1:0-32013 GCA_046070625.1 Bdellovibrio sp.
CATCGCCAATAGCACTCACTGTGATATCAATAGGATTTCCTGCTTTACCAAATGCCGGCATTGTCGCCGTTAATATCACTGCAGCCACATTCTTACTGGAAAACTCGGGTGAATCTAACTTGATTCCAAGCTTATCGAACATGCGCACAACGCTTTTGCTCATGAATTCGTTTTTGCCGTCGCCCGTACCTTTCAAGCCAACTACAATCCCGTAGCCGATCAATTGGTTTTCGCGCACGCCACGAATGCTCGCGATATCTTTAAGACGCGCGGCCTGTGCCACATCAAACGATAAGGCCACCAAAAGAACAGAAAGAGTAATAATACTTAAAATCTTATTCATGAGTGGCGTTCCTTCTGATGCTGACAACGTCATATTGAGGATCCAGAAGCTTTTGCGAAGTGATCCCTTCGTCATTGAAATCCTCTGGACGCAACATACCCGTTAAAATAACTTTATATTCGCGCTTACCAATCATGAATGGCTGCTGGCCTTTCACGCGGTAATTTCCATCAGCAAGTTTCTCAACAATTTTTGCGGGGATATTCTGCACATCCGCCAACGCATCCTTGTCGTCTTCCTTCTTAGGCTCTTCTTTTTTTACTTCCGCAGCGGGAGCACGATTCGCATCACCACTTGCCGCCAAAGAGTTATTCAACTCAGGGCTTTTTTCTTGCTCTTCAAGTTGTTTCAAAAGCTTTTTGATAACGCCCACTTTTGTTTCCACTTGTTTTTGAGCTGGAGCATCCAATTTTACGTTCACCATATCGCCTTCTCTGCGCATTTTGTTTTGCGCAAACAAATAAGCTCCTTGGCCGTCCATCACCCAAGCTGACCCCGCATTGGAACCCAAATCAGATTCTTCTTCCATTCGGGAACGAGTCATTTTTTTATACTGACGATCTGTTGGTACACCCATATTTTGGTTGTCAGAATAGCGAGGCGCTGTCTTGATTCTTTCCAGTGGCGGGTTTTCATCTTTGCCACTTAGATTCATAAGAAAATCATTTACTGAGGCACAGCCCGAAGTCAGAACCATCGACAACAATATCGCTGTCATAGATGCAAAATTCATAAATGGGGTTTTGTAAGTCTTAATCATTGTAACTTCACCACGCCTTTATCCATCACCTGAGCCGAGAGAATCTTTTGTGTTTCCAAGTTTTTTACTTTTATGAGATCCCCAACAAAGCCATTGTCCTCAGCTTGCATATTGACGGTGACCTCGAAAGTGTCATCGCCGATAACCGCCTTAACAATTTGTCCCCTCTTAGCTGCCGGTTCACGTTTGAGATCAGAAGCCCATATAGGCGTTCCAACGGGAAGAGTCCGAGCGGCCAACTGCCCTTGAGCATCTTCAATTCGAAGAGGAGAATCCTTCGCAAAAGTGACATCCATCATCGACATTTGCAGATCCTGGGCGTTAACGCGCTCTCCTTGTGAGATCAACTTCGTGGTCACTGGGGTTAATCGGGACACTCGAATTGTTCCAGAAATCCATTTTAATTGACGATTTTCACCATCGCGCACTGGCACAAGAAAGCCGCCCTTAGCGGAAAGCTGCGTTAAATCTAGATCCCATTGACGATTCGCTGGATTAGGAACCGATTGAATGCTGATTGAGTATTCGCAATCAGCACAGCGAGCAGTCAGATAGTTTGTGATTTTTCGTTGAACCTCTTGCTTAGAAATAGGAGTCGAAGCAAAAGCGACCTTTACCTGCGAAGGAACTTTAAATGCCGGATTCAAAGCTTTGAAATCTTCATTTTGATCCATGGCTTCTCTGAGTTTTGCCAAGATTTCCTTGGATTCAAACTGTTGAGACAAAAGCAGCTCACGGGCATCGTCACGCAAAACCAAAGCATCCATTTGCGCAAGCAAGGCTTCATTGCCACCTTTAACCACCGCGATATCACCTAAACGCAAAACCGGACGCTGAGAGACCTCTACCGAAGAGGGGATAGAAATCTCAGGCCGCGCCCAGACTTGGATACTCAACATTAGTACAAACGCGAAAACAATCTTCATCCGTTATTATCTCATGTTATTAATAGATTGAAGCATCTGATCGGATGCTTGGATCACCTTAGAATTTGTCTCGTAAGCACGTTGAGCTGTGATCATATTTACCATTTCATCAACGATGTTTACATTACTAGCTTCCAGCTGACCTTGAGCCAAATACCCTGTTCCATTCAAGCCGGGGCGAGACTGAACTGCCTGACCGCTTGCCGGAGTTTGCGAAAATAGATTTTTACCCATTGCTTTCAATCCCGCCGGATTTACGAACATAGTCAGGTCAATTTGACCTAAGGTTTGCGGCGTATCCCCTAGATTTGTAATCGTGCGCACTTCGCCGTTTGGAGAGATCTCAATACCTGCAACATTCGGAGGAATGGTAATTTCCGGTTGCAAGGCGTTTCCGTTTTTATCAACGATTTTCCCAGATGGGTCTTTTTTAAAGGAGCCATCACGTGTATAGGCCACGTCTCCATCTGGAGTCATCACGCGGAAAAAGCCCGAACCTTCCACTTCGATATCCAGTGGGTTTTTTGTAATCTGTACCGCACCGCCAGTGAAGTCTTTCTGAATAGCTGCTGTGCGAACTCCCAAACCCGTTTGAACACCATTCGGTGAATAAGAATTCATTCCCGTAGCCGCACCTGGCTCTTTTTGAGTTTGATACATGAGATCTTCAAATTCCGCCCGGGACTTTTTGAAACCCGTCGTAGAAACGTTGGCAATGTTATTGGCAATAACATCCATATTGGTCTGTTGTGCTGCCATGCCTGTTGCGGCTGTATTCAAACTCTTAAGCATTCACGAATCCTTCCGTTGTGCTTTCTTTAACTATTTTAAATCTGCTCCAGCTTACGCGACTACCGGCGCTTCAGCACTGCCGGCTGCCGCCGTTACGGCGTAATCTTACCTACGACGTTAACCATTTTTTCAGCCATTTGGTCATAGGCGCTAATCGCTTTTTGAGTACTTTCAAAAACACGATTGGTGGAAATCATATCTGTCATTTCTTGAACGATATTAACGTTGGAAGTTTCTAAGAAACCTTGTCGCATACTGGGTGTTCCAACGTTGCTTACTTCGGCATTCGCATTGGACTTAAAGCCATACAAAGAACTTCCCATCTTCTGCAATGAATCAGGATTTACAACGTTAACAACCGATAGCTTACCGAGGTTATTGGCACCTTGAGAAATCTCACCATTGTCAGCGATGGTGATGGGACCGCCATTTCCTTCAAAGCGAATCACGCGTGATGCAGGATCCGCACCGCCGGCTGAATCTGCTTTCAACACGGGATAACCCTCTTTGCTTACAAGCTGACCAGTTCCATCCAAAGTGAAATTTCCGGATCGTGTAAGCTTCACTCCGCCCGGAGTCGCAACCTCAAAAAATCCTTTGCCATCTAACGCTACGTCGAGTGTGTTACCTGTGGGCTTCAAGCCGCCTTGAGAAAAGTCAGTGAATGTTCCTTTAGTGTCGACATAACTTTTGTCGCCACCTTGCATGTTATAGAAACTTTCAATGGATGCCACATCACGAGGGATCTGGATAACTTCGGGTGGCTTTTCGTTAGCTGTCAGATATTCCTGAAACAACTGTTGGTCTCGCTTAAAGGCTGGCGTGTTCACGTTCGCCAAATTATTGGCAATCGTATCAAGCTTTGTACTTTGTGCCATCGCTCCACTTAATGCAGTATAGACGCCTTTTACACTCATCAGATCTCCTCATCTCTGTTGAGCAGCAAGGTATGTGCCACCTTTTGACAGGACCGATTTTCGTCTGGGAAAAGAAGTCCTCTCTGGACTTTTGTCGCGAAGAAAAATTATGGACTCAAGTTTTTTGCGATCTGACCGGGCAAAGGACCATCGTCTGTGGAGACAAGAAAGCGGCAGTTCTTTGTCGACAGTGTCAAAGAATCGACCCCATAATAGATAATATGAGAACGTTGGCTTCCGCTCTTTTCACGATAATTATTCCTTTCGCAGTTCATGCCGAAACCGCACCCGTGGTGGCTCCTGTTCCCGTCATGGCCACATCGAATGCGCATACGTTAAAAGAAAAATTGAAAGCCCTCACTGCAAAGTCAATGCACGTTCAATCGGACAACCTGATTTTTGATCTCCCTGTGACCTACAATAAAAAAGTCAGCAAATGGGTTGCGTACTATCAAGTCCGTGGCAACAAGTGGTTCCGTGAATGGCTGCAACGCTCGTACAAGTACATGCCCTTTATTCAAAATGAATTAAAGAAAGCAAATCTACCGACGGATCTTGCTTATATGGTGATGATTGAAAGCGGCTTTGCTCCGAATGCCATCAGCACCGCTGATGCCGTGGGTCCTTGGCAGTTCATCGAACCTACGGGCAATCGCTATGGTCTGAGTAAAACTTGGTGGTTGGATGAACGCCGCGATCTTAAGAAAAGTACTTTGGCTGCCATTAAGTACCTGAAAGATCTGTATGCAGAATTTGGTTCCTGGTACCTTGTCGCCGCAAGCTACAACATGGGTGAAAACGGATTACGGCGGCAGATTAAAAAATATGGCACAAAAGATTACTGGACGCTCATAAAACTTTCGGCGCTGCCTGTTGAAACTCAAGAGTATGTACCTAAAATTCTGGCTGCAATGCTGATATCCAAAGCTCCAAACCTCTATGGTTTTAGAGATTTGGAAAAAATGGATCCGCTTGAGTACGAAGTGGTTCTTGTCCCCGGAGGAACAGATTTAGATCATTTGGCAGATCATCTTGGTGTCACAAGAAAATCACTAAAAGATTTGAATGCTGAGCTGTATCTGGGATACATTCCTCGTCAGGTTACTAAGCACTATATCCGTGTTCCCAAGGGCGCCGGCAACATAGTGTCGACCTTCGTGTATCAACAACGTCAGCCCATCTATTAAGGGCTTAAGGAAGTCGTCAGTCCCATGAAACCACTTATCGTGCAAAAATATGGTGGAGCTACTCTGGCTGATCCGGAAAGGATCAAAGCCGTGTCAGCGCGTGTGGCCTCTCAAGCAAAAGAAAACTCTTTGATCGTTGTTGTCAGTGCGATGGGAAAAACAACAAACTCTCTGATTGATTTGGCAGCCCAAGTTTCCTCCCACCCCCAACGTCGTGAAATGGATATGTTACTGACCGTTGGGGAACGCATCAGTATGTCCCTGGTTTCTATGGCCTTGAATGATCTGGGATGTCCAGCGATCAGCTTTACAGGCAGCCAAGCCGGCATTTTTACCGACGACTCTCACGTCAATGCCTTCATCAAGGACGTCAAAGCCTTTCGCGTAGAAGAAGCACTTAAATCCGACAAAGTTGTGATCCTTGCGGGCTTCCAAGGCGTGTCGCCTACGACAAAGGAAATCACGACACTCGGTCGTGGTGGCTCTGACACTTCAGCTGTTGCGATGGCGGCGGCCTTCAATGCAGAACGCTGTGAAATTTTAAAAGATGTTCCCGCAGTCTTTACTGCTGATCCGAACATTGTTAAATCAGCTCGTCCCCTGCAAGAACTAAGTTACGATCAATTGATGGAGATGACGTTCTGGGGGGCGAAGGTTTTGCACTATCGTTCGGTGGAATTAGCAAAACTTCGCGACGTAACACTTTACATCGGCCCGGCTTCAAATAAAACTTCTGATGGAACTCTCGTTAAAAAAGGATTGAATATGTTTGAATCCTGCAAAGCACTTTCTTTAAATTCCCACGAAACCGTTTTGGAAATTACCTCCAAGGAACAGAATACAGCGAAAGCCTTGAAGAGTTTGCAAAATCTTTTCAATGAAAAGCAAATTCCTTTCCCGCAACTTTTGCATTGTGAAATTTCTAAGAACCAAACAGAAATCTTACTGACAGGGCCTCAAGAAATCATGGGCGCGGTCAAACGCGAATTGCAGGCACAACAAGATTTCACATTGCATTCCACAGACTTCTCCACGGTCACCTTGACTTGCACTGGTGCGACTTCTCCGGAAATCCCGCAAAAAGTTCTTGAGAAAATTGATCAGGCTCAAATTCAGGCTCATAAATTAATTATGAGTGCGATGAGCGTGACTGTTTTAGTGGAATCTTCATCGCGCAAAAAAGCTATCGAGACTTTGCACGGATTGATCTAAAGAATTATGGAATCAAAGAAGGACTGACTATTTTGTAGCGGTTCTGAACTTTCTGCCAAATATTTGAATGAGGGCCTGTTATTCCATCAGGACCTGACGTTCCAGCAACTCCGCGACGTGGATCAAGTCTTCCGCCAGGAAGAAATTGACGCAAATCAGGCTTATCTAGACCCACCGCTTTTGTAAAGCGATTCCACAACCCACCAGCGCCACGGCCTTGCTCACCATTGGAGCCATGTCTTCCCGAGACAGCATAGCCAACTCTTCCACCAGCTCCTCCGCCGCCTCCAGCCCCACCACCATAAAATCCGGCATTTACCGTTTTACCACGAGAATCGCCAGCTCCAGCGTCACCAAATCTTGCCCCAGGCCCACCAACGGCACCGCCCCCACTGGCGCTGGCTGAGTCACTGCCAAAGGCAACACCCCGCCCCTGCTTTCCATCGATTACTTCTCCAGCAGAGCGATCGACCTTGCCTTGCTGAATTGGAGGTAATGCTGGCGTGTCGTATTCACTGATAGAGGCCTCACGCCCAGCCAATCTGGATGACATATCCGTCGAATTGTATTTTATTTCAGCGGCAACCGCTGAAGCTCCAATACATTGTGGATCTGCAGGATTTCTTGAGCACAGGCAGACCTTGTTTGAAGCCATAGATGGATCATTGCAATCCGCAACCTTACCCGAACAACCCGGTAACTTTGGATTCGCCGCGCAGATGGCGCTTACTGAGCTATCGTCAGAAGATGTCAAAGACGCACATTTAGAAGCATTGCTAGAAGTAAGACCATAGTTCGTAATCGCCTGCTGAGCTTGTTGAGTATTAACAGTAAAGTTCATACAACGATTCAACTGACTGTTTGCATAGGACAAAACACTACTATCTGCCTGCGGAACTCCGTTGACCGCGCAGCCATTGTGATCTTGATAGTAACGAACCGCAGAACTACAAGATGATTTACAGGAACCAATGGAACCTGAACAGGTCAATCTGTATGCGGCAAGTGCCGCATTAGCTGCTTGAGCAAGTGCCGCAACACTTGAACAGGCCGCCTGAATGCTCGAGGCCGTTTGTTGTCCAATCGCTAAGGTCGCCGATGCCGCTTGAGACGAAACACTATTAAGACCTGCATCACTTTTCTCATCACAGCTTCGTTCTGCCGAAGTCACCGTCTTATCACAAGCGGCAACCAGCCTGGCCAAACTTTCCGAACAAGAATTTGAATTTTGGTTTTGCGCAGGCGCGGGAGCGCCCGGCTCCTTACAAACAAGTTCGCATATCGAGTCACCCGGAGGACAGGGACCAGGGCAAGATTCTTCCGACTGAACTGTGGGGTGAGTGGTAACAGAATAGGTAAGCTCTGCTCGGGCTTGTTGTAAGAACAAGAGTCCCCAGATGCAAAACCCTTTAAATAAAATGCCAGAAATCCGTATTCCCATCATATTAAGCTTATCGTTACATCCATCAAAAGTTATAGACGAAAGGTTCACATTCTCACTTTGAAACAGCACTCTTACGAGAACTTCACAAATGGTCCCCCAGGGTCGAGAGTATTTGTTCACTCTCTTGCCCTGCGCTGAGGGCAAGATCGTCGAGAACTTCTACATTAACCTTACGATAAAAAATCCACTCCAGACCTCGGTCTGGAGTGCCGATAAGACCTACATGAAAACGGGACAAATATTTAAAGCAAAAAACGCATTTGAACTGTATGGGCTGGTGAAGTCCATGGTTCAATTTTCTGATTTTCAGCCACAGCACTATACGATCTTTCATTTCGCAAAGATTTCCGAAACGGAATATGTGATTGATGATTCGCTATATGGCAACTCGCATGATCAGACACAAAAATTTATTTCCAAGTTTCCGGACTATGACATGTTTTGTGGAATCGATGGCACAACAACACACAATCGATTCTCATTTGGCTGCCAAGAACTCTATGCCACCGTGGTTTACACGGAGCTTAGCTCGTGGACCGAAGTTTACGAAGATCATCAAGGAAATCCTCAGTACGAGGAATACCTTCACCGCCAAGCCTCAGGCTACATCGTGGAAGCCAAAAAAATTGCCAGCTAACTAAGACGGGGCGCAAAAAAAGCGCTCCTTTTAATTTGCCCCCATCCCCCCACTATGAAATAAGAATATGAGGGGGACTCAATGAAACTAATTAAGATTCTTTTAGCAGGTTTTTCATTAGTAGCAGTCGCTGGTTGCAAAACAGTGGACATTAAAGACGGTCGCGTTCCAGATGCCTACTTATCAAAAGCTAAGGCTCTTGAAGGCATTTACTCTGGTCACTTTAACGGTGTTCCTGGAGAACTGGTCATTACGTTTGAGGGCAACAAGCCCACAATCAAGTATCGCAATAATGCGGGTTCAGATATTTTGAACAACAACTGCGGTTCTTCTTTTGGAAACCTCGAGCAAGTTTATCTGAACGGCAAGAAAACAAATCCACAAGTCACTGGTGCTAACTTCGCATTCAACCCAGGACATTGCGGGTTGTTCGTTCAAGGCCGTGACATGTCGATCAGCTTCAAACAAAAAGACGGAACAACAAAATTGAACCTGACTCTTTTGAAGCAAGTCCAACAACAACAAGTCTGCACATGGACTCCTGGAAATCCTCCACACTATCCACCGCAACAGCAATGCACGTGGCAGGCACAACCGATCTACATTTACGGTAGCTTCTCTAGATAGATTTCAATTTTCTCAACACGAAAACTCCAAGGCCCAGGTTGTAAAACTTGGGCCTTTTTTTTATTCCCTTTGTCGAGAGCAAAAATATAATTCTCATTTTGAATTTCTCAATTTGAAATAGCGCACTTCAACTGTCTATTTTATTTTAGACAGTGTTTGATTCTTCAACAGAGATTCGCTGGCAGATCCACGATATTAGTTTATAGACGGTACTTTGTTTGCATGAGCATAACGTTGGTAAACCAACTTAGAGGACGTAGATGAAACATTGTATCTTCTTGATACTTCTTATGATGACACCAGGGTTTGCACTTGCCAACAAAGCGGGCCCTGCGACTGATGCCTATTTAGGTAAGGCCGCTCCGATGCACGCAACCGCGGAACCGGTTTTTAGGGTTCGACAGGCGCCGAACGCTCCTCCTCAGAAGCGCAGGATCGCCTCTGCATCAGTCAAACCGCAACCGATGATTATAAAATTAAAGCCTCACAATAACTATACAACGGTACGTCGGGCTACAAAAACCCCCACGATGGCGATGAGACCAATCTATCCTCCGCGCCGAGTGGTGGCCAGTACTCGGACAACACCTGCGCGCAAAAACAAAATCACTGCGACATCCGAGAGATATATAGAAAAGAAACGAGCTCCAACAGGCAAGTCTTCTAAACAAAACATCCAAACCAAGGCTGAGACGAACAAAACCGGAAAGCAAAAACTGGCGAAAGCCGACTCATAATCTAAGACAAAAAAAGCCACTCTGGGAGTGGCTTTTTTTTTCGAAACTACTTCAAACCCAAAGAAGATTTGCAACCTGCTGACAAACTTTCTTTATTTTTCTTAAGACATTCTTTCAAAGCATTCAGTTCCGTGTACTTTTCACAGTACTTCACTTTATCTTCCTTACATGCCGCCATCACATCTTGTGCTTTCGCCTTTATTTGTTCCATAACTTTCGCACCTTGAGCGTTTAGCTCGGGCATATCAATCGCAAATGCAGAACCGCTTACCAACATTAAGGCCACTAATACAAGTTTCATAGAAATCTCCTTCTGATTTTATTTACCGCTTCTATTGGGTACTAAGTTTTCACTGATTTCAATAAATAAAAAAACCCACTCCGAGGAGTGGGTTTTGAAGTTTTAAAATTGCTTCAGCTAATGGCCCGTAGCGGGCCGTCAGCTCTACCGGCTACCGCCGCTTAGTGCTTACCTTTTTTCGACTTCTTTGGAGCTGCGTCTTCAGCCGCTTCAACTGGTTCTGTACCTTCGTGGTCTTCACCATTGTTGTTTTCAGCATCGATCAAAAGTTTGCCGATACCGTTTGCAGCCAAGATTTTGCTACGAAGTTCTGTCATGTATTCTGGATGTTCTTTCAAGAATGTTTTAGCAGCATCGCGTCCTTGGCCCATGCGCTCGCCATTGATAGAGAACCATGCACCAGATTTTTCAACCATGTTTGCAGTCACTGCTAGGTCTAGCAAGTCGCCTTCTTCAGAAATACCTTCGCCGTACATCAAGTCAAATTCAACTTTAGTGAACGGAGGAGCCATTTTGTTTTTTACAACTTTAACTGCAGTACGGTTACCAGTCACATCTTCACCATTTTTGATCGCGCCCACACGGCGTACATCCAAACGAACAGAAGAGTAGAATTTCAATGCGTTACCACCAGTAGTCGTCTCTGGATTACCGAACATCACACCGATTTTCATACGAAGCTGATTGATGAAGATAACAAGTGTGTTTGAACGGTTCACAGCTGCCGTCAATTTACGAAGAGCTTGAGACATCAAACGAGCTTGAAGACCTACGTGAGAATCACCCATGTCGCCTTCGATCTCTGCACGAGGAACCAATGCCGCTACGGAGTCGACAACCAATACGTCGATTGCGCCAGAACGAACAAGAGTTTCTACGATTTCCAGAGCTTGCTCACCAGTGTCAGGTTGAGAGATCAACATGTCTTCAGTGTTTACACCCAATTTACGAGCGTAGTTTACGTCCAAAGCGTGCTCTGCATCCACGAATGCAACAACACCACCTTTTTTCTGAGCTTGAGCAATAACAGACAAGCAAAGAGTTGTTTTACCAGAAGACTCTGGTCCATAAACTTCTACGATACGACCTTTAGGAAGACCGCCGATACCAAGAGCCAAATCCAAGCTCAATGCACCCGTGCTGATCGCTTCAACGTCTTTAACCAAAGAGTCGTTGGCGCCCAAACGCATGATTGAACCTTTACCGAATTGCTTTTCAATTGATGAAACAGCTAATTCTAAGGCCTTGTTTCTCTCGTTATTTGCTTTTGCATCTGCCACAGTTGTATTTGCCATCTGTGAATCCCTCTCTTGCGGTACTTACCGCAAATCTTTTAATGTTATTTTTTAGCAGCCGGGGCCACTCGCTTTATTTCCTATCGAGATATTGTCTGAGCTGCTTCAAGTTCGCCTCGTGGCTCACTTCTGCGCGCCCAGCGCCTCAAACAGCCAACGAACAGATAAGTCTACGGATGCCTGCTGGATGGCTTTGCGGTCTCCCGAAAATTGTTCTTTTCGGGAATCTTCAAAGTTCGGTCCAGCAATAGCAATGCATACAGTGCCCACTGGCTTCGTCGGTGTTCCACCGCCCGGACCAGCAATACCTGTGATTGCCACAGACCAATCAGTTTTCAGCTGTCGACGCACTCCGTGCGCCATTTGACGAGCGATAGATTCGCTCACCGCACCCTCTTGCATGAGAGTGTCTCGACGGACCCCCAGAAGATCCACCTTCGCCTCGTTAGAGTAAGAAACCACAGAGCCTAAAAAGATGTCGGATATACCTGCTTGCTCTGTCAAAAAAGCCGAAAGTGCACCTCCAGTACAACTTTCCGCAAAACCCACTGTGAGTTTTTGGTCGCGAAGGGATCGAATGAGTTCTTGGAGCTTCTCATCTCGTGCAGCCACTTAAGGCACCACGATTTGTGACCCTAACCAATTGGTATGGGTGAAAAGAAACTGCATGATCAGGCTTGCTACGACACCAGCGGCAACGTCATCAACCATCACACCAAGACCCCCTTGGATCTTCTTATCTAAATATCCTATGAATAAAGGTTTGGTAATGTCCAGCAATCTGAACACCACAAACCCAATTAAAATAGCCTGCCACGTCATCGGCAGCCAAACCATTGTAATCAGGAAGCCCACAACCTCATCGATCACGATTTCGCTGTGATCATGACCACCCATGTCGTCTTCATAAACCTGTGCCGCCAAGATTCCCACGGGAAGCAAGATCAAGATCGCCAACATGTAAATTAATGGACCCGCAAGATTCAGTAAGTAGACCACTGGAATGGTAGCAACTGTCGCCACAGTTCCTGGAGCCTTTGGACTAAGCCCAACACCAAAAAAAGTCGCCAGTTTCTTAAGAAAGTTTCTCATTAATTAGGAGGTACGCCGTACCTATTTGTCATGCAATGCAAAATGCGTTGCGCCTACGCCAAGGCTTCGGCGCACAGGTGCGCCTGGGGACGCGCGCGGCCGAAATACGAAAAGCGCGCCCGCGCGCCGAAACCTTAGCGCAGGCGCGTTAATCTTATGGGAGGTATTAAAATTTGCGATTCGACTTTTGCCTTACAACCGTAGGATACTAATCAAACCGCTTTTGATTTATATTGAAGCGAGGCTCTCTGCTTACGAAGTGCCACGGAAGACTTGCACTTCGAGAGAGCTTCGCCAATTTTGGCGAAGCCAAAATTCCTCTATTTTCCAATTTCTATTTTCGTTCCATTTTCGATTTTCAATCCTGCGCTATATACGGAATCTCTATAATCGCCCGAATACCTTGTCGAGCCATCATCGCCCCCATCACAGCACGAATGCCGCTGATATTTTTACCCTTAGTGCCAATAAGCTGACCTAAGCTCTTTGGGTGGCATTCCACTTTAAAAACCGTCGCGCCTTCACCAACGCTGTAGTTCACAGCGATGTGCTCCGAATGATCGATCATCTCATTTAAAATGGATTGCAAAATTTGACGACCACGCTGACGAGCCTGCTCCCGCTCGTCATGATCTGGTGTTGAAACAACTCGCATCGCTACTGACATAATTTTCCCCTTCAGCTTGCTTGGGCACGGGCCCTCTTACTGCGGGGCTTAAATTAAAATCTACTTCCTTTACGGCACCCCCGCGCTGGAGATACGTCTAAAAAAATATGAATGCGAGGGCCCACTAGGGCAGATCTTGAGCCCAGTTTTCCGGCAAAACGGCCTTAAAATCTTCTTCCCAAAACTCATACGGTGATTTTTCATTGTTCGCGACTTTCTTTTGTTCACGAACCTTAAGCTCCGTGCGACGAATTTTTCCAGAAGTCGTTTTGGGCAAATCTGAAAACTCAACTCGTCTGATTCTCTTATAGGGAGCCATACGCATCCGCGAGTGATTCAAAAGCTGCAAAGCTAATTCCTTGGTGGGCTCTAAACCCTTAGCTAAAAACACAATAGCTTTAGGAACATTCAAACGCACAGGGTGAGGACTGGGAATCACTGCCACTTCCCGCACCGCTGGATGTTCTAACAAAATCGTCTCGATCTCCATTGGACTGATACGATAATCCGCCGACTTGAAAATATCATCGGCTCGCCCAGAAAAAGTAAAGTACCCGTCGTTATCTCGTGAAGCCATGTCGCCGGTGTGAAAGTATTTTTCACCCGTTGCTGACACAAGACCCAGTGGATTTTCAGACGTATCAATGCAGATCTCGCCCTCAGGTTGAATATTTTGGTCGCGATCTAATAAGATAACCGCGTATCCCGGCAAAGGCTTACCAATCGTTCCAATCTTTACCGTTTGCCCAGGGCAGTTTCCAATCAATGCCGTCGCCTCGGTTTGACCATAGCCTTCGCGAACCGTGACCCCCCACAGATTCTGAATCTTGGGAATAATATCAGCCTCCAAAGATTCCCCCGAACTCACGGCTTCTCGTAAACTTAATTTGTAACCGCTAAGATCTTCTCCGATCAACATGCGCCACACGGTTGGCGGCGCCACAAAAGTAGTGACACAAAATTTTTCCAAAATCTCTAAAGTCTTTTTCGCGTCGAAACGCTCATGGCGATGCACCAATATCGTGGCTTCGGCATTCCATGGAACAAAGAAATTACTCCAGACGTGCTTTGCTTCCCCAGGCTGGCAGATGCTGAAATGAATGTCCCCCGGGCGCACACCCACCCAGTACATTGTCGCCAGATTTCCCACCGGATAACTCTGATGAGTATGTTCAATAATTTTTGGCTTGGCTGTCGCACCAGAAGTAAAAAACATCAGCAAAGGATCTTTAGATTTCGTTTCGCCCTCAGGTTGAAAATTAGCACTTTCACGAGTGGCCTCGGCATAACTGTTCCACCCTTCGACCTCGCCACCCACCACCAACTTTAACGCTGTAGCGGACTCCACCACGAAGTGTTTCGCGTTCGCACTGGTCGTCGCAATCATCTTAACATCTCCGCGCAACAGTCGATCCTGCAATTCGTCGACCGACAGCAGAGTGCTCACGGGCATCAAAACGGCCCCGATTTTTATACAAGCCAACATGAGCTCCCAAAACGCAACATCCTCCCCTAACATCAGCAACACGTGGTCACCTCGACGCAACCCTAAGCGCACAAGATAGTTCGCCACCTGAGAAGACCGCCCCGCGAGTTCAGAGAAACTATATTTTTCTTCATGTGCACCCTCGCCAACAATCCAGAGAGCGGTGTTATTGTTCCCCTCGGCCATGGAGTCAAAATAATCCAGGGCCCAATTGAAATGAACCCGCTCCGGCCATCGAAAATGCTCATGGGCATAGTCATAATTTGCGCGATGTAAAATTAGAAAATCCCTGGCTTGCTCGAATTCACTTCCAAACGCCATGCACACCTCCGGCCAGAAAAGGCTATCACTGACGCAGTTCTTCGAGGATTTGTGTTTTTGCAGGAACCTGTGCATTCACAAGAATTTGGTGCTACCAATAGGCATGGCTGTATTTCGCGCACTTATTCTGGGTTTGTTTTTTACGGTTTTTGTCTATATCACTCACCAACTGGTGCGCTTTGCAGAACTTCCTGCGCTTCTAAGTTTGGCAACCGTGGCGTTTTTGTTCTGCATCTTCATGATCATCGTCGCCATGCCTTTGTTTTTTTGGTCCAGTCGAAGTCCCGAACAACATAAACCCTGGCATGACGCTTTCTTCAGTGCGGCCCATTCTTCGATGGCGTATATCAGTTTTCTTTTAACCTTCGTGATTATCCGCGATGTCGGAAGCTTTATTCTAAGTTATACGGCACCGGATTTCGACGTGAATTCTCTTTATGGAAAAACCATGCTGGGTCTAATGCTGGTGACTCCCTTTTTGCTGATTGTCCTGGGAACTTTGGTCGTCCGTTTAGGGCCGAAACTTGTAAAGGTCACGATTCCATTCAAAAATCTTCCAGCAGGACTAGATGGCTTAAGAATTTTACACGTGACCGATTTGCACATTGCACCGGGGCTCCCGATCAATTTTGTAGAGAAAATAACAGCCAAGATTCAAAAACTTAATGCGGACCTTGTCGTTTTCACTGGCGATATCCTGGATAGCTATGCCGTTCGCCATTTGACCGAGTTTGAAATCATAAAAAATGCTCAAGGAAAACATGGCGTGTTTTATGTCCCCGGCAATCATGAATACTATTGGAATATTGATCAATCCCTGGCCGCTTTTCGCTCCATTGGTTTCAATGTTTTATTGAATGAAACCCAGGACGTTTCCATTAACGGGGCCTTATTACAAATTTCCGGATTGGCAGATCCGGCGGCCCGTCAATTTGGCCACGAACAACCTAATTTTGATAAGATCACGGCTCTTTTTCAGCCGGAGTCTTTTAAAATGCTCCTGGCCCATCAACCGTTTTTGGCGGACCAAGCCTGCACCAAGGGATTTGACCTTCAACTTTCCGGGCACACCCATGGAGGGCAGTTCTTCCCCTGGAACTTTCTGATTGTTTTCTTTCAGAAATACTCCAAGGGTCTTTTCAAGCTGAAAGACATGCGGCTCTACGTCAATCAGGGAACGGGTTATTGGGGGCCTAGCTTACGCCTGGGAACCTTCTGCGAACTGACTGAAATTACACTGAAAAAAGCATGACTCAAAAGGCTGGACCAGATAAATTTCGGAACAGCCTATGTCTAACGAAAAAAAACCTCGAAATCCCAATTACGTAAAGCCTCCTGTAAAACAGGCGGCTAAGCGCAAGGTCATGGATATGATCGCACGTCGCGACCATTCTGAGAAAGAACTCAGAACCAAGTTACGTGATAAATTTGCGGACGAGGAAAATGGCATGGAAGCGATCGAAGAAGCCATAGCCTACGCCAAAGAAAACAACTGGCTGGGGGATCCTTCAACTCTTGCCTATCGCCTAGCAGACATGCTCCATCGCCGCAATAAAGGCATATACTACATCAACAACTACTTGAAAGAAAAAGGGTTGCCTGCTGTAGAAAGCGATCGCACACAAGAGCTTGAAAAAGCTTTGGCTGTTGTAAAAAATAAGTATGATGACGATTATAAATTTTCTCGAGAAGACAAAGCACGCGTAGGTCGCTTGCTGGCATCCCGAGGATTTGATTCCGAGACCGTGAGGAAAATTATCTATGAAAAGCTCTGAAATCAGAAATGCTTTCGTTAAATATTTCGAGAAGAATGGCCACCAAGTTGTCGCTTCTTCTTCTCTTATCCCGGACAATGATCCGACTTTGCTTTTCGCAAATGCGGGCATGAACCAATTCAAAAACACATTTCTGGGTCTAGAAAAACGTGATTATTCTCGCGCCGTCAGCTCCCAAAAGTGCGTGCGCGCTGGTGGTAAGCACAATGACTTGGAAAATGTGGGCTTCACCGCTCGTCACCACACATTCTTTGAAATGTTGGGGAACTTCTCTTTCGGTGATTACTTCAAGAAAGATGCAATTCACTTTGCTTGGGAATTCCTAACAAAAGAATTAAGCATTCCAAAAGAAAAATTGTATGTGACTGTGCACATCTCTGACGATGAGGCAGCAGACATCTGGCACAATCAAGAAGGCGTTCCTCGCGAGCGCATCTTCCGCTTCGATAAAGATAATTTCTGGAAAATGGGCGACACAGGTCCTTGCGGTCCTTGTACAGAGATCTTCTACGATCATGGTCCTGAAGCTGGTACTATCGCAGATCCGTTCAAAGGTATCGAAGCGGGTGAAGATCGCTTCGTTGAAATCTGGAACTTGGTATTCATGCAATACTTCGAAAATCCTCCAGGAACTTTGACTCCACTTCCAAAACCATCTGTGGATACGGGTTCAGGTCTTGAACGTGTCACTGCAGCGATGCAAGGTCAGTTCAATAACTACGATACAGACCTATTCCAACCGATGATCCAACTAGCTTGCAAAATCGGTGGGGTAAAATATATCACTGACAAAAAAGCATTGGCCGCTGATAAGAACGCCGCGGAAACAACTTCTGCTCTTCGCGTATTGGCAGATCACTGCCGCTCTTCTGCATTCCTGATAGCGGATGGCGCTTTGCCATCTAATGAGGGCCGTGGTTACGTTCTTCGTCGTATCATGAGACGCGCTATTCGTTATGGTCGAAAACTGTCTGCTGATAAGTCTTTCTTACCAGGCATGGCGGAATCCTTAATCGACACCATGGGTTCGGTTTATCCAGAGCTTGTGTCTCGTCGCGATCACGTCCTCAACACCATCCGTGACGAAGAAGATCGTTTCTTGGCAACTCTGGATAAAGGAACTGAGATCTTAAATGCCGAGCTGGCAAAAGCCAAAGCCGCTGGTGTAAAAGAGCTGTCCGGTGAAGTTGTCTTCAAAATGTACGACACCTACGGCTTCCCTGCTGACTTGACTCGCGTTATCGCGAATGAAGCTGGCGTCGAAGTGAACGAAGACGCTTTCGAAAAAGAAATGGAAGCCAATCGTGCAAAATCCAAAGCGTCCTGGAAAGGGAAAGCAATGGGTGCTGACGAAGCTCACATGATCAAGTTTGCTAAAGACTATTCACAAGCTGGGAAATCTGTGAAGTTCCTAGGATATGATGGCACAATTGGTGATGGTAAAGTCATGGCCCTTTCCAACGGCCAAGCTGTTGTAAATGAACTAAAAACTGGCGACACAGGTTTGATTATCCTGGATGCGACGACATTCTATGGTGAAGGTGGCGGTCAATCTGGGGACGTTGGTTACATCATGCATGACACAAACCGCGCCCGCGTTGTAAATGCAACTAAGATCGACGACATCGTTTTGCACCACGTGGAAATTGAACACGGCTCTTTCAAAATCAATGACCCAGCCGTTACGGGCGTTGATCCTGTTGAACGCAGAAACACGGCAAGCAATCACTCTGCGACTCACTTGTTACATGCAGCCCTTCGTAAAGTATTGGGTGTCCATGTGACTCAAGCGGGTTCTTTGGTTGATTCACAAAAAACACGCTTCGATTTCACTCACAACAAACCAGTGAGCTCTGAAGAGATCCGCAAGATTGAAGACATGGTGAACGAGCAAATCGCTCGCAACCTGGAAGTAAAAACTGAAACGATGCCGCACAAACAAGCGATTGAAAAAGGTGCGATGGCATTATTCGGCGAAAAATACACGACGGACGTTCGCGTTCTAACTATGGGTGATTTCTCTTGCGAACTTTGCGGGGGTACTCACGTTAAGAACACTTCTAACATCCGTTTATTCAAAATCATTTCTGAGTCAGGTGTTAGCTCAGGTGTTCGTCGCGTGGAAGCAATCACAGGCGATGCTGCTGTAAAATACGCTATGAGCTCCATCGATCATTTGGATGAAGCTTTGGCGGCAGCTGGTTTGCAAAAGTCAGCGCACTATTTGAAACACCTTGAGATCACCGGCGAAAAAGCCACGTTGGCAAGTCGTGTAGAAGCCATCAAAGACCAAGTCAAAACCCTCGAGAAGGAAATCAAAAAACTTCAGGGCGGCCAAGTGAATGTAGACGATTTGGCTAGCAAAGCGGTTGCTTTTAAATCCAAATCAGGTGCAGCAGGCAAGCTGGTCTTGGCTGACGTGCCCATGGATGACCGTGAAGTTTTAGCTAAGGTTACCGATGATCTTAAAAATAAAATCCAATCCGGCATCGTAGTTGTTGTCGGTCAAGGTGACGGCTCCAACCCTATCATCGTCAGTGTTTCTAAAGACATGGCTGGCGATCACAAAGCTGGGGACGTTCTAAAAGACGTCGCAGCGATTATGGGCGGAAAAGGTGGAGGACGTCCTGACTTCGCTCAGGGTGCGGCTCCGGATCGTTCCAAGTTGAATGATGCCTTTGCAAAAGTTCGCTCTACATTGGGTCTATAGACTTGATCTAAAAAAGAAAAAGGCCTGCAGATTAAACTGCAGGCCTTTTTTTATTTCAAAATAAAGAACTTAGTGGCAATTCAAAGAACGGAAATTCTTTTGAATATAAACGGCCAAGCCTCTAAATGATTGCGCCTGATCACCACAGAAGTCTTTGAAGCCTCTGCCGCAAGAATCGAAGCTCTCACCCAGATTCATTTTCTGTTCACCAATCATAAGACTCGCGTAGCCCTTCGTATAAACTTGCCCACACATTGTGTCTGCACTGACGGCCGGAGCACTGCAAAGGTTGTAGGACTTCAAATAAGACTGAAGCTCTGCCAACTCTTGAGAACCCAAACACGCGACCTCAAGAACCTGATCATTTTCATCAACCAGCGAAATTTTACCGCTGTCTGCTTGAACAGTCAGAATACCTTCCGAAGAAGGAATCAGCACAGAGTCTACACTCGTACTGTCTTCTGAGCTAGAGTCGTCCACGCTTCCAGGCACTGGAGCAACAATTGAAAGATTTGAACTCGCCAAATCCGTTTGGACTAAGCCGCTTTGACTGCAATTTTGGAATCCCAAAATGAGACAGCCAACGATCACGACAATCCAATGTTTACGCATTTCTTCCCCCATGATGATTTATCGGAAAAGTTTGCAAGAAACTTGACCTTCGAAGAGGTGTTTTCAGAGGAAAAAATGCACTTCTTCGCTCTTGATCTGTGCAGAAGTTCGACAAAGCAGTGCCTGCACACTTAACTCTGTTTTAATGTTCGACAGCACTTTGTGCGACGCATTTGCATTGCAGGGGTATGACTCCTGAAATAGCCTCCTTTTTGTTCACTTATAAATAAAGGAGTATTTAAATGAAAAAACTTATCGTAGCAGCTTTGGTTCTTGCAGGCTCTTCAGCATTTGCCGATTCAACAGTTTTGAAATGTGCGATGTCTGCAAAAGCAGCTAAGCCAGCGACTATCAACGTCACTTTGGGCGAAGACGCTACTGCTGATTTCGTTACAATGACTGTAACTGAAAAAACAGGGACAGCTCAATTCTTCTCTCAATTGGATAAAGGCACTGTTGCCAATCAACTGGGTCAAGGTTACTTGCAAATGTTAGCATTGACTGAAAAGACGTCTCAAACTGAAGATGGCGTCATCAAAAACACTGGTTTCTTTGGTGTTAGCAAAGAAGCAGATGGTTCTTTCTCTGGCTTCATGGCTGCAAACAGCAACATCTACATCATCACTTGCACTAAATAATTACGTCTTAGGATTTTAGAAATAAAAAAACCGCTGAAAATCTTCAGCGGTTTTTTTATGCTTAAATTTTGAAGCAAAAGACAAAAAAAAGGGAGCTGAAACAGCTCCCTTTTTTGTCCGATAACTCGAAACGATTAACGTTTAGAGTATTGGAATCTACGACGAGCGCCGGCTTTACCGTATTTTTTACGCTCAACCATACGAGGATCACGAGTGATGAATCCAGCTTTCTTAAGAGTTGCTTTGAACTCTGGGTTGAAAGCGATCAATGCACGAGTGATACCCAAACGGATCGCACCAGCTTGTCCAGACTCACCACCACCAGAAACAGTGATTTTAGCGTCGAACTTACCGATTTGATTCAAAAGATCCAAAGGCTGAACGATAACCATGCGAGATTGCATACGGCTAAGGTAGTCTTCAGATTTTTTACCATTGATAGTGATAGTGCCTTTACCAGGCTTCAAGAAAATACGTGCTGATGACGTTTTTCTTCTTCCAGTTGCATAAAAGAATTTTTCTGCTGCTGCCATATTCTATCCTCTCCAATTACTTCTTAGTTGGAAGTGTTAGAAGTTCTGGCTTTTGAGCAGCATGAGGATGCTCAGCACCAGTGTAAGTTTTCATTTTCATGATGATATGACGAGATAGCTTGTTTGTTGGAAGCATACCGCGAACAGCTTCGTGAATGATGAAAGTTGAATCTTTCTCTTTCGCTTGAGCTGCTGTCATTTCTTTCATCGAACCGAAGAAGCGGGAGTGACTGTAGTACTTTTTGTCCTGCCACTTAGTTCCAGAAAGTTCCATCTTGTCCGTGTTGATCACGATAACGAAGTCACCAGTGTCTACGTTCGGAGTGTAGATAGCTTTGTTTTTACCACGAAGAATAGTAGCTACGCGAGTTGCAACACGACCAACTTTTTGGTCAGCGGCATCAACGATCCACCATTTTCTTTCAACTTCTTCTGCTTTAGCATTGAAAGTTTTCATCTTAAAGTTCTCCAATAATTTTGAACATGTCGGTTTTACCGTCCGCCATATTCGATTCGCCGACTTCTCAGTCGGACGGCAAATAATGTTTGAGTTTAACAACGGGCTCTTACACTTATTTTGCGGGAAGGACTGTTTTAAAGTTCTAGGCACTCATTGTCAAGGTTCTTGGGATAATAAACCTTCATCAAGTACAGCCCCTGTGCCGGGGCCGGAGGGCCGGCCTTTTTACGATCCCGTGATTCTATGATTTCCTTCATATTTCCAGGACTTAGGCCTTTTCTTTCGATCATCAAGGACGTCCCTACAATATTGCGAACCATCTGTTTTAGAAACCCACTTCCCGTGATCGTGAACTGCAAAACTCCTGGGCGACGCCATTCCCAGTCCGCTTTATAGATCTCTCGTATGGTGTCTTTAACTGGTGTTCCGACGGATTGAAAACTCTTAAAGTCTTGATTTCCCAGAAGAAACTTAGAACTCTCCTGCAAATGGGTAATATCAATCGGGAGCCGTTCCCAACCAGCATAACGAGCCAAATGAGCGCTTCTGCGCTGGCGGTTTAAAAGCAGATATCTATATGTCTTATGGGTCGCCGACAGAGTTGAATGAAACTCTTCTGGAGCAATCCAAGCCTTTTTCACGACTATCGAAGGGGGCAACTGGGAATTCAAAGCCCAGCAGAAATCCCATTTTTTTGCCGGATCAATTTTCCGGGACGTCGAAAAGTGGCAAACTTGATTTAAGGCATGAACCCCGGCATCCGTGCGCCCGGATGCAAACAACACGATCTTTTCGTTAAAAATTTTGCAAAGATTCTCTTCAATCACCTGAGCCACAGAAACCTGATCCTCGGGTTTCTGTTTTTGCCAGCCACAGAATCCTGTGCCGTCGTAAGCCACTGTGAAGCGAATTTTTGTCTTTTGCATAGGAAACGTGTCTAGCACACTCAGGGATGGCAATCATCCTTTTGCTGAGTCAGCCACAACTCGGGGCATATTTTTCAGGGATCGCGGCGGACCTTGAGCTCGCTGTTCAAACAACAAACAAAGACCGGAATACGCCGCAATGCATGCCAAAAAGGTACGGCGTACCTCTGTGCCTAGTAGTCGACGGAGATTCCGGCGCCGAAGATGCCTGATGAGAAATTCACGTCTTCGTTGAAGGATTTAAGGTAGCGATACTCCAAAGCAACCCAAAGGTTCGCAATGCCGTACTCGTTTTTTAACGTGAAGGCCGTATTTCGGTCCATGGCACTGATATTAAGCAACCCACCCACAGCACCATAGGCGCCAGGAGTTGCCACTGCATTTGTGGAGGCTCCGTCATCGCGATATTCAATAACTGGAATGTATGAACCACCACCAGCCAAATACGGCGCAAACCATTGGCGATCCATATATTGAAAGCGATAAGAAAGACCCACATTTAAAGGAATCGCCAGAATCGTGTATTCTTCCCTAGCCACATCACCGGCCGTCGGAGTCCCGGATGTCGCCGTTTTGGTAAAACGACCATTTCCACTCGCGGTCATGATTCCAACCCCGGCTTGAATCGCGACATTACGCAGACTGTCCCACGGTTGCCACTCATAATCGAAAGCCAGCATCGGAACCGTTGGCCCGTCGTACATCATTTCAAAACTAGTACTTCCATCTGATGAAGTAATCTTTGGAGCATCCATAGCCCCAAGACGGAAAGAGCCTGTCGTTTTGTACGACATATCTTCTCTCGTGCGATAGACATAGGTTCCGTCTTTTTCGATACGCAACAAACCCTTCGCCGCTTGCGGATGGTGAATGTACTCAACTCCACCCTTCGGAGACTGGCGAACCACATCACTGTATTGAATGATTGGCTGTGGTTTGACCTCAAGAGGCGATTCTTCTGTTGGGATAACTGCAGGTTCTTCCTGCGGCATCGCCACAGTCTCTTCCTGATTTCCCTGCAACAACTCATCTTCAAGTTGCTTATCTGCATCAGGGACAGATTTATTCAAATCAACTGTTTGTTCTTTTTTTCCTGGAGGTACAGACGGCGCTTTGTCGGTGCCCTCAGCCTGCTTCGACTGTTTGATTTCGTCTTCAATCTGCAGCATATCGTCCACTTCCTGAGAAACAGGCGATGGGTTTTCAAATTCACTTTCTTGAGTGAATGGAGGCTCTTGAGGAGCAGATTCCTGAGCGTTAGCTGCATGAAACATCATGACTGCCAACAGAGTCACTAGCGTTAACCACAATGACTTCACAGCTCACCTCGAACCTTACGGCCTAAAATCAAACGACGATACAATTCATAAAAACCAAGCAAAGCAAAAGTTCCAATCAATGCTGTCACCCAAAATCCAAAGGCCACACTCATACGGGCCATCAGCAACAAAGGCCATAAAGCGGCACGCACAACCGTTTTTGCGGTTTCATTTCCGGAAATCATTGCCGCATACTTCGGACTGTAGTGATAGTAAGCCTTTACGAACTTGCGGCCCCAAGAATTCGGGATCAAATATTTATTACGGAAATCACGGAAGCTTTGAACTTCCGGAGCCATTTCGCTGCCAAAAGCTGCCGTCGCAATAAAACAATGCTTATCATCCAACAGCCCGGCCACAGGCTCTGGTGTCGCACATAATGTATCTGCAGAAACCGATGCGACGGGCGTGAAATTATAAATATTCCCCGCTAAATCCTGATTCGCCATAACCAAGCAGTATGTCGTATCGTTAACCAGATCATTAATACGTTCATCCACAACTGGCGGGTTTACGGTCGTACTTACAGGAACCGAAAACGCATTTGAACCATTAGAAATACGATCTACCGTTTGGTTATTGGTTTCTCCAACGGTTTGTTCTTCGTAAAAGAACATCAAATTCTTATATTCGACAGAACTGGAGCTAGAGGGGTAATCCGCTGCAACGGCCAAATCATTCGCATAGATTTTCTTATCACCTGGTCCTGCGACAAAATGACAAAAACCACCATTTGCAGCCGGAGTAACACCCACTGGACAGTCGGTATAGAAACTATCCGCTGAAGAATCCACAGACTGAGTTGTCACCCGAAAAGTAAATGTAGCGCCACTCGAACTAGACGAAGACGATGAGGTAGAAACGGTTATGTCCTTGGAAAAACTCGTGGCACAGTTTGAATCACCAGAGTTGGCAACAGTACAAATATTCTGCCACGGAATCGGAATCGAAATAGTTCCACCAGCGCCCGTTGTACTGATTGTTCCCGTCGTGATCGAAGTGCTATCAATTTTTACTGTAACATCACTGACATTTACAGCCGCATCGGTGTGCAATACGACCAACATATTTAATGTCGGATAAGTGGCATTTTTATTACAGGGCAAAAACTTGGAAGCACTGGCACTGGTCTCAACACAAGTATCACAGGTGCTCGTATTATTCGGTGCTGCGCATGTCCCAGCAAACCCACCGTAAACAATGGGCTTTGTAAGATCCGTGGTATTTATATTAGACACCCCAGAAATGGAGCTATACGTGAGCGCCCCATGTGCCATGGAGGTCATCATCATAAGCACTGCTGGAATAGAGAAAAGCTTCGGCAGGTTCATATACTTATCGAACCACTAGACAGGCCATTAGTCAAAAAAACCGGACTAGCACGACCTTCGTCAGATCACTTCAAAACAATAATGTTTAGGAATTGTGGAAGATCTTTTCCGCTATTTGAATGCCATTCAGGGCAGCGCCTTTACGAATATTGTCCGAAACAACCCACATCATCCACAGCTTTGCATCTTCTGGGTCCCGATGGATTCGACCCACATAAACTGGGTCCTTACCTGAAACATCGCGTGCCAAAGGATATTGGGACTTCTTAGGGTCATCTTGAAGAACAATCCCCTCAAAACCTTCCATCGCGGCCACAATTTGTTCACGCGTGGTTTCTTTCTTTAATGTCACCCATACAGACTCGCTATGGGCATTCAAGGCTGGAATACGCACGGTAAAGGCTGAGACTTTCAATTGGGGCTGGTTCAAGATCTTACGTGTTTCCTTCATGATTTTGACTTCTTCACTGCAGAAGCCGTCATCGTTAAAGGAACCAATTTGCGGAATGCAATTGAACAAAATCGTATGTGGGAACGTTTTTGGCTGAGGATCTTTGTCATGATGAGATGTTTGGTCCATCAATTCATCATAACCACCCTGCCCCGCACCGCTCACCGCTTGGTAAGTACTTACGCGAACTTCTTCCAAACCGAATTTATCCAACAAAGGTTTCAAAGCCACGACCAATTGAATCGTCGAACAGTTTGGATTGGCGATAATTTGCGGTTTGGAATCTTTATTAACTAAATTGCCATTCACTTCAGGAACCACCAAAACTGTGTTGGGATCCATACGGAAAGCGGCAGAGTTATCAACGGCAAAAGCCCCAGCTTGGACAGCCTTTGGCGCCCACTCCTCGGAGATATCATCGCCGGAAGAAAAGAAAACCAGGTCAAGACCGTCAAAACAACCGTCTTTTAAAACCTGACAAGACCACGACTGACCTTGCAACTCGATTTTTTTACCAAGGGAATTTTCAGAAGCGAATGGGCGCAGTTCCGCGATCGGGAACTGGCGCTCTTCAAGAAGTTTCATGAACGTTTGGCCGACCATTCCAGTCGCGCCAACAACGCCAACTTTAAGTTTTCTTTTCATCCTTCTTGCTCTCTTCCTCTTCATCTTCTTCGAAGACCAAGTCACTTTCATGAACTTGCGCTGGAGCATAGACAGACGGTTTAATCTTGCGGATATTTTTGCCAAGCTTAAAGACACCAAAGACTGCACCCAGAGCCGCATAGCCCATGAACAATACAAATAGCATCACTTCCGGACGAAGAGCAACGACAACCAAAACGCCAACCCCAAGGATTAGGTAACGGAACGGCAAACGCTCTTTCAGATCCAAATCTTTAAAGCTACGGAAGCGGAAATTACTGACCATGACCAAAGCCAACAAGATTGTCATAATTAACAAACCATAGTTGCCCATAGGTTCAAGTTCCAAATCTTGGAACGCCAGAACAGAAGAAGCCACGATACCCGCCGCCATTGGAATTGGCAGACCTTGGAAATAGTTTTTCTCTACTACGTTTGCTTGAACATTAAAGCGCGCCAAACGAAGCGCTCCGCAAGCTACGAATAAGAAGCAAGCCACCCAACCTAAACGGCCGAACGGTTGCAAGGCCCACAAGAACAACAAAACACCCGGAGCCATACCGAAGCTGACCAAGTCACAAAGTGAATCATACTCTGCCCCGAACTTACTTGTTGAACGAGTCAAACGTGCTAAACGACCATCAAGTTGGTCAAATACCGCCGCGACAACAATTGCGTAAGCAGCCCAAAGATAGTTACCTTTGATGGATTGGATAACTGCGAAGAAACCCGAAAATAGATTTCCTGTCGTCATCAAGTTAGGAAGAATGTAGATGTACATGTGCAAGCGCTGTGCGCGTGCGTCTTCGTTGTCTAAATGAGAATTCTGATGTGCTATATGTTCATTTGCCATGGATCGGTTTTATCCGACATTGGCAAAAAAACCAAAGAAATAAAACAGGATAGAAAGACCCACAGCGCTCATGAGCGGGAGTGTTAAGTTGTCATCCAACTTACCAATCGGAATCAGCTCAGCAAAAGCGCCAACAAGTCCCGCTAGTAAACTGACAACAATCACACGATCCGTCAAATAATTGTGGTAGAGCAAAAACGCTAACGTCAAAGCAGCACAAACAAAGAACGCAGCCATGAAACCTTGGATGGATTTGTGACCGAAAATCTTATCTTTTCCATATAAAATGCCAAAATAACTGGCGATAGGATCCGCAAACGCTAAAAACAATAGAGTCAAAGCTGCTACGGGACGTGGGAATAAAATATTAACAGCAAGCACACCTGACAAAAGGAATGTCGTACCCGCAAGTTTCTTCACTTCGCTTTGACGCATGATTGGCTTAAATGCATGAACCGCAAAATCATTTAGAACTGGGTATTTTTGGCGCGCAAAATCAAAAGGAACAAATAAAACCCACGCAGTGACCAAAATACCCATCGACACTGCTGGCGGCAGATATACATAAAGCAGAAACATGAAAAATACGCCCGACATATGCCAAACTTTTCGCGCATAATGAATATCGGAGCGTTTCTTTAAATCTACCAACTGAAGTAATCCTTCTGTAATCATTCGGCGCTAAACTTAAAGGCTCGACGAACTAAGATCAATTTAATTGATACTACTCTAGCCGCGCGCATCAAATACATGATTTATCTTAGATATTGAAAATCAGGTAGTTGAAATATCGTGTTATTTCCCAGGATCTTAAGGTTATCTCGGGGCTAAAACTTTATTAGAGTCCGGCCTCCACAACAAGCCGCCAACTCCGGAAAGAATCCAAATTACCCCGCAACCAATAATTACCGCGCGCACAGAAGTCCAACGAATCAACATCGGAGAGATCAGAGTAAAGAACAAAGTTCCCGCTGATTCAACGGCCATACGCAAACGAAAGATCTTTGCGAGATCCTGCACTTCAAACTTATTTTGAACCATATCAATAAATGCCAAGTCGTTCATCGGTCCCGAAAAGCCCCCGACGGCCGCCGCGATCATAATTAACAAAACCGTTGGCGCCAATCCAATAAAGACAAAACCAAATCCCAACCACACATATCCAGAAAACAACATGAACCATAACTTTGAACGAGGACGACTACCGAAATAAAGAGCTCCGGCAAAGTTACCAATCCCATAGGAAGCCATCACGAGTCCAAACATTTGCGCGTCGCCATGAGAAACCTCATGCACCAACAACGCAAAGCCTATCACCAGGGCCAAGTTCCAAGTCCCCGCCGTAATGGCCTTAGAGAAAAAAACATAGCTCATGCCAGGTTGCTCCCTGACAAGTTTAAATCCGGAGGTGATCGCATCCATAAAACCAATATGCTTACCCGGCAGCGCGTGCGCATCTTGCTTCGGCATATGCTTTTTCAATGACCGCACAGAAAGTGCTGAAACTAAGAACGTCAGTGCATCGATGGTGAAAAAATGAATCATCGGAAGAAACGCCGACAAGAGCCCCACGATCGCGGGTCCTATCATGCGCGCCATTCGGATCGTTGTGCTCATCAATCCATTTGTGGATTGCATCGTTTCGGTATCCTTGGCCAACAGCGGAACCGTCGCTTGTGTTGCGGGATCAAAGAAAGCACTGAGCGCTGACAATGACAACGCCATCACCCACAATAAACTCAGGGGAACATTGGTAAAAAAAGAAACCACCACAGGAATTAAAACAATCAGCGCGCGAAGAATATCAACATTGATCATCGTCGATATGGGACTCCAATGATCTGCCCACTTGCCGCCGATAAAACTTAAGAGCATTAAAGAGGCCGTCTGGCCCGCAGTTAAATATCCAGTGTCAGCCCCCATCAGTCCCACTGCAAACCAGGTAAGACCGACTCGATAAATTTCATCACCAATACTGGAACAAGCTTGCCCGAACCACAGACGCTTTAACTGCGGTTGCTGAAGAGCCTTAAGCATACAACTTCTTTCCCGCCCGAGAAAAACACTAACGAGCTATATAGTAAACGCCGTCTTCAGGGGCCACGCATGCTTGTTTATACAATCGGCTATGTGACGGAATCAAATAGACACGACTCCATTTGTATCCCTCACTTGTGACTTCCATCGAAGGACGAGGGTCAATGTACACAATATCACCCGCACTAAATTGCCCGCAAGCTTTCGCCGAAGTCGATGGCTGAATGCGAATGTTGCGCTTATCTTGCACAGTGTATCTTGAATATGATTTCTCGACGTCCGTCGGCAAAGAATTTACCCAATCTGAAACAATCTTATTCAGACGTTCGCCCTCTGGAGTTCCATAAAACTGTTCTTTGTCTGCTGGAGGCATCGGCGTATAGCTTTCACCTCTGGAGATAGACCCATAGAGCTTACTTCTTTCCAGATTTCGAGGTGCGATCCATTCGTTTTTGACGAGGAAATCTAAATTACTGAAACGGTCTTGCGCAATATCTTGAGACTCCATATTTCCATGGCAACCCAGGCAATTTTTTTGGATCAATTCCGTTTGCACAAGACGATAGCCATGATCCAACTCCGGCTTGGACATAATAGCGGAACGCCATGCCAACAACTGAATCTGAGGATCTGGAGTATTCACGGAACTGCGATCACAAGATTCTTGATAATTTGCGGACTGCGTTCGCGCCAACCTTACGATCGTTCTGTTCTCTCGATCTTCCACAATCCACAACGATCCATCCGCCGCTTCGGTGAACGCCACTGGCGCCCCTTTGGGACGAACACCCTTTACTTCATTCCACTTCGAAATGATTTCTTGATACGGCGCCTGACGATCCATTCCACCACGGGGCTGGAATGTCTTACGAGCGGGGCAGGCACCCTGTTGATTGAAGTTAAAGGTTGTATTTTTATCTGCAGACTTAGTGATTGGCAGACCTTTAGAATCGACACTATAGGCAACCAAGCGATGCCCCGCTGGCTGGTATCCATGCCACGTAAATAATAATTTACCACCAAACAAATCAGCAAACATAGAACCACGATAATAGTCCGCATGCAAAGGGGCCACATGTGGAGGCATCAAAGCATAAGGTGCCTGATATTCCCCCACACTCTGTGGAGAAAGCTGTGCACAATCTACTGGCTTGGTAAACTGCTTATGAATTGGTAATTTTTTGTTTTCTGGAAACAACCACTCAGGCGAAGTGGCATGAAAGTCATAGCAATAAGGCCAGCCATAGTGATAACCACGGCCATTATCCAAATCAACAACGTTCATTTCTTCGTAAGGTTCTTCTAGTTCAGGAAAGTCCCGACTGTTTTCACCCTGAACCAAATATCCTTGATCGGAGATCGCCATGGCCATGGAATTGCGCAAGCCTTTTGCCGCCACCTCAAAAAATTTTACGCCTCCTCGCGGGACGTTTTTTAAAATCTCTGCGGGAACTCTGTAGATGGCGCCATTTCCTTGGGCTTCTTCCTCGGGGCAAGTTTTATAAGCGCCCGTTCCTTGTACGATGCAATGATCACTGGGTGAACCCGAGTTGATGTACAGATCTCCGTTGCGTGGATCAAAAACAAATTGCGACAGAGGATGCATATAACCCTCTTTGCGCGGTATATTTCCGATCACCAACTGCCAATCTGTGATTTGACCTTTGACGAAATGAAATTTTGAGATCTGGATGCGTTCACCGATATAGATGTAACCGTCTGGCCCCATTCGCAATCCATGCGGATTTTCCAAACCGGACTTCAACAACTTTAATTCATAACCTGAATTACCTGGTTTCAGTAAAAATAAACGACCGTTCTTTGGAGCCCAGCCCCCCATGTCGACCACAAGAAATGAATTCGTATTGGCAATGGGCAAAATCGTGCGTGGTTTGATGAAGCCTTTATTTGTCGCCGGATCAAGCGCGCGATCCCGCGGCAACACCATCCCCAAACAAGTCCCCGGCATTGTTTCAACTTGCAGACGGGGGTAACCATCACAAGAGCGATCTTGAGGGTCATACAAATAACCACTCTTATCCAAGATCATTTTACTTGATGCCATCGAACGGTTTTGGTCGACCACAGAAACTGAATTTTTGATCGTTGAACACTGAACAAGAAATAACGCCAAAATGATAAGATAAACGCGCATGACAACCCCTGGGGAATCCTTCCCCTCGTCTATTGTGATGGTTGTTTAGGAATTAAGACAACTGATTTAACTTAGCGGGGCACTGATACGAAGAACTTCTTCGACACTTTTGCCGCTGGCTGCTTTATAACGAATAGTGATCTCGTTTTCGCCTTTACTTAACTGAATCAAATCCGTTTGATATTTGTCAGAACCACGATCAAAGACGGAGGCCGTATAACCGTTGCTCTTGTTAACAATTTCAATTTGCCCGATGGCGTAACCGCGTACACAGCTTTTACCACGTAACTGCAAGTACGAACCTTTGACCGCAATTCTGTCCGCGGACTTTTTTGTACAATTCAAATCAAAATCTGCTGATTGATGTAAAGTAGAAGTAACTTTTTGCGGAACGATCGTCACAGCCGCAACACTCGATGGGGAACGCACGCCGACGACATTCTGAGCCAAACTTGTCGCAGGCTCAACCGTCGCAGAAGCTGAGATCTCGTCAGACTCTACAAGACTCGCGAATGTGGGTACTCCCAGCAAAGCTACCAGCACAAAGGTAACGGCAATAAATTGGATGTCTGATGCAGATCTTTTAATCATGATGCATCTATTTCGGCTTTTATTGGCAGGACTTTAGGCGTATCAAATTGAGAACACGCCTAGAAGCCAGATATCTAGGGCCCAGGACGCAGCAAACGTAAACCCGACCCAATACGGCCCTAAACTCATCCCAAAGTTTAGTTTAATTTGCTTAGAAAAGTTCTTCCGATCGAGGAATGAAATGCTCCAAATTGGCTCAGGAGTGGTCTTTGACGGCGATACGACGAAAAAAA
>JBJTMR010000165.1:0-1803 GCA_046070625.1 Bdellovibrio sp.
ACCAGATCGAGCTTTTCGGCCGTGTCCGCGTCGCGAAACCAGATTTGCTCGCGCAACTTCTGCCCCCGCGCGCGCAGCCATTCCGCGAGCCGTTTCAGCGTCGCCTTGTCTTCAAGATCGCTATTTACACGGAGCCTTCTTTTTAGGTTCAAAGAGTTTTTACCATTGGCTTCGAGATTTGAATGGAGAAGATTTTGAAGGGCTCTCGATGACCAAGGTATCCAAGGTTAATGATTTATACGACGAGCACGAGTTAGCAATCAGACGACAACGCAAAAATGCCAGATTCTTTAATTCATGTATGCAGATGAGTTTATTAGGGGAAGCCTCGTCCGACACACGGGCTGACGGTGGTGTAGTGAGTGGCGTTGGCGGGCAGTATAACTTTGTAGCGATGTCTCATGAGCTGCCGGATGCGAGGTCCATCTTAATGCTTAAAAGCACTCGCACGGTTAAAGGAAAAAGGGTCTCAAATATTGTTTGGTCGCCGCCGCATCTCACGATTCCGCGACATCTTCGCGACATTGTCGTTACAGAGTATGGTATTGCGGACCTGCGTGGGCAAAGCGATGAAATATGCATTCAGCGAGTTTTGATGATTACGGATGCTGAATTTCAGGAAGAGCTTTTGCAAACGGCAAAGTCCAACAAAAAAGTTTCTAAGGATTGGCAGCTTCCAGATAGTGCCAAAAACAACACGGCAGTTAATGTAAATTTATTGATGCAGCAGTTTCATTTTCCGAGGTTCCCTTTTGGCAGTGATTTTACGCCAGAAGAAGAGGTGTTGCAGTCGGCCTTAATGGCTCTAAAGGAGCAAAATATTTTCGGACTCCTTAAGACACTGCTTCGTGGAAATACTCTGTCTGACCATATGTTTGAAATAGAGCTAGGACGGATGGGATTAAAAGAGACAAAGTCATTTAAAGACCTTATCTTCAAGAAGGTATTGCTTGGTGCTTTATTTAATACAGATAGAACCAGCAAAGTGCGACAACCGAAGAACTAAGGATCGATATGGCCGTAGATGCTACAAAAAGAATTGAAAATTATGAATACGAACTGGACGTTAAAGGGTTTAAAGTTCGCACAGATATTGAAGCGAACATCGGTGGAACGAACAGGGCTCCAGATCCTCATGATTACTTACAAGTGGCCCTAGCTTCATGTACCGCAATTACTTTACAGCTTTATGCAAAACGCAAAGGTTTTCCGTTGGAGTCTGTCGACGTGAAAATTCGTATTACGGAAGAAGGTGCTCAAAATGTCATTCAGCGTGAAGTGAGACTGTTGGGTGAATTGACTCAGGAACAAAAGCAGAACTTGATGGCGATCGCCGAGAAGTGCCCTATTCACAAGTTTTTGGAAAAAGGCGCTCAGATAAATACGTTATCAGTTGAGTAAAAAAAAACGGATGGTATCCCATCCGTTTTTTTTTAAATTGTCGCTTCAAGGGGAGAAGGTAAATGAAGAAGACCTTTTTCAAATCTCCAGCGAAGTGGCTTGGTGCCTCCAGCTAGCATATGTTCCCACTCTAGGGACGTTCGGCAAATAAGATCCAAATCATCCCGTTTTGGTGTCCAGCCTAAAAGCTTTTTCAACTTTGATGAATCAGCCACTAAGTGTGGAGTGTCTCCAGCACGGCGATCCTTAGTTAAAATCTCAAAAGGGGTGCCGCTGATTCGCTTCATAGCATCTAGAACTTCAAGCACGGAATAGCCACGGCCATAACCGCAGTTCATAATTTGTGATTCGCCACCCTTGCTCAGGTATTGCAAAGCTAAGATATGTGCATCGATAAGGTCT
>JBJTMR010000166.1:0-11174 GCA_046070625.1 Bdellovibrio sp.
ATTAAAAAACGCCGGAACATCAGAGCTTCTCAATAGTTCTTCTAACGAAGGCGCATGCACCCGCTCTAAAAGCTCCTGGGCCGTCAGATCTTCAACGCGAGCGTCTTGATGCCCTAAACGTTTCAAATCTCCATCGTGGAAAACAACGGGGATCAGATCCTTACTTAGGTGAACATCTAGCTCCACCATACCAAGCCCTCGCTCTTTAGCGGCGCGAAAAGCAGCCAGAGTGTTTTCTTGAGCTCCGCCCTTCCAATACCCGCGATGGCCTTGATAGGCTGGCGGCCTCACTCCATGGCTGGGCCATGGCTCCGCCTTCCAAGTGGTATGGCGAACCAAGACATAGATTGCGATCAACAGCAGAGCATAGGTGATCATCTGGCTTCCTCAAAATCGGGTTCTTCACGGTTGCCACCAACAGAAAACTTTTTCGAAGATTTCCCGTCTTTCATCATCACAGATCCAGACAAATCACCTCGATCATTCCATCCGCCATCAACAAGCAACTTTCCGTCTTTGCCGACATGAGCTTCGAAATTTTTCCACTGAAGACTTTGCGAGCCCTTCCAGCGGAACTGACCTTTGATATCCTTAAGATCTAACTTCTGACCGGACCACCAACGTGGTGCAGTCACCTGACTCAAGACTTCTCCTCCTGGAGACGCCTGATTGATGGAAAGGTTTTGAATTTGCGCATCCACCACGACTTCATTTTTAAGATAATCAAAACGACCCTTGGTTTTTCCAAAAGCCATTCCTTCAACATTCAATTTGTTAAATTGCGCCAGCCCCTTTAAGACCGAGACATGCCCATCCAACACCTTTGCATCGGCATTCAAACTTAACACACCGATCTCCCCACCATGAGTCATCAATGTCTGTACCGTGGATGCCAACTGCAACTCATCAATAGCAGCTTTAACTTCAACATCTTTAAAATCACGATCAGCCTTCAGCTTCACGTTACCAATAAACATTCCACCTTGAGGTTCTGCGCGATTGATTTGAAAATTCCACAAGTCACCCAACAAGGAAATATCACCCGACATGCGGTCAATCACCTGCAACTCGCGCTGACCTTTGTTAGAAAAAATAAATTGCAATCCGGTGTGTTCACCACTTAAACGAATATTCCGATCAGACACAATTTCCGCTTGCCCCGTAAAAGATCCCAAATCACCAAAGATTCGGTGCTTATGCGAACGGTTTAAAAAACTTAACAGCCTATCCACACGCATTTTGCGGATATCGATAAAGATAGGCTTGTACTTCAGTGGAGCTAATGAAGTGAAAGAGGCTTGATCTACATACATCTCGCCCAAATCCCCTTCCACTCGGAAGCCATTTACTTCGAGTGGAGCTTCACGAAGCTTTTCTCCATTTCCGGTCATACGCGCTTGGGCTGAGACCCACACTTGCTTCCCATTAAGATCTTTCGACGCTAAATCATATTTTTGCATCAACGAAAGAATCTGGGTTAACGGAATATGTTTTAAATCTGTCTCGATATTTAGCAAATGATCGGCCACAGTATAATTCGCAATCATACTGTAATGACCTTCCCGCAAATTTCCAAAAAAGTGCGCCTGCACTGTTTGTTCTGGAGTTTCCTTGTATTGCAAAAACAAATTAGCATGGGACATATAATCCCCAACCTGCTCGTCACGAAGCAAATTAGTTTTTGCCGTGACCTCGATCACCCGAGGCTCAAACGATTTCACCTTCGCTGCAAAAGATAAGAACTCCGAAGGGTATTGCGGATACTGCGCCAAGATAATTTTAAATTTACCAATGAAAATACCACTCACAGCATTGCGGTATTTATCCGCTTGCTCCGAGGGCGACAGCGTCACCAAGGGGCCTGCATTTTGTTCGATGTTCTGTTGTTCTTTTTGCGCTTTTTTCTCTTTTTCGCAGTCTCCTGCATTTCCGCGCAGAGTGAGTTTCACGACATCCGCTTCAATATTTTTAATTGGCGAAGTTCGAGTGAGCAATCCCCACAGAGACACGGGCAAACGTATTTCATCCACCTCGAGCACCGGTGAAAACCAGCAAGCTTGACTGGATTCCATACGAACATTGTTAATCACAACAGAAAAACGCGGCAGAATTCCGTCACTCAAACTGACTTGCGCTTTTTCAAAGGTTACCCGGACATCTTTATGAATATGGCTTGCTGCTTTTTCGATTTGCGCAGCGACTCGCACCGGAGACAGGACTGACTTGAGGGTGTAACCCATAAAAAAAGCCAGGACCAATCCCGTAATAAGGATTTTCATTCCTGGCTGTTCAGAGATCAAATATTTATCAGAGCGAAGTCGGCGATCCATGACTTATCTTGAATTGAAAGCCACTCACCGCCAAGTTCTTTTTATTCCGATAAACTCGGAGAGTTAGATCTATTTGTATTCGAAATGAAGAATCTCGAACTCTTTATCACCCTTCGGACTTTGTACCGTTACCGTGTCGCCGACTTTTTTACCAATCAACGCACGAGCCAATGGAGACAAGACGGAAATCATGCCTTTTTTTACGTCAGCTTCATCAACGCCAACGATTTGATAGCTCACTTCTTCTTCAGATTCTGTTTCAACAGCTTTCACGTGTGCACCAAATACAACACGATCCGCCTTGATTGTAGACGTATCAATAACGTCAGCACCGGCAAGTTTGCCTTGGATTTCAGCAATACGACCTTCAATCATAGACTGACGCTCTTTAGCTGCTTCATATTCCGCATTTTCAGAGATATCGCCCTGAGCACGCGCCTCTTCAATAGCGTTGATGACACTTGGTCTTTCCTCCAACAAAAGCTTCTTAAGCTCTGCATCAAGCAAAGCTTTCCCGCGAATTGTCATAGGTAGTTTGTCGTTAGCGCCATTAGACATCTTTGTCTCCAGTGTTAGAAGGACAATACTTTTACAAGATTCCAATGAACTTATCAACCCGTGACCCGACTACATTACAACGCTATGCGTAAGTCCAGCGCATTGCATCGCAACTGCCAGAAGCGTAAACTAGCGAAAATGGGTGCCAAAAAGAAATCCGAAATCATCTGCCGCTGCAACAACGTTTCCCGTGAAACGATTGAGACCGCTATTAAAGACGGCGCCCGCACCATGAACGAGATTTTCGATGCCACCACGGCCGGCGTCGGCCCCTGTGGCGGAAGCTGCCGCCGCAAACTTGCACCGATGCTCGAACACTACCTAGCCACCGGCCAATTCCCAGAAAAACTAACCGAAGACCTCACCGGAAAAAAATAGCCAGTTAGCGCAGTGGTAAAGCCACCAGCCCAACGCCCTCATAAAAAGGACGAAATCCGCGCAAGCCAAGCCAACGGCAAGGCGCAAGGAGAAAGCTGTACTATCAATACAGCGCCGACGCAGCAACGCAGTCAGGTGGCTTGGCTTACGCGGATTTTAAGCGATAGTTGATTATTTTTTGTACTTCGGGTCTGCAAGTACCACACGCCGTGCTTGCAGACGTTTGACGAGTCACCACTTCCGGGGTGTGAGCCCCCGCGATGATTGCTTGATCCACAGAGTGTGTGGAAATTGAACGGCAATGACAAATTTCTTCCTCTTGATATGGGAAGTTCCATTCACCACGCAAACGTAAAACCATTTCTGCTAACAACAAGCTGCTATGATCTTTACCTTCCGGCAAAGGCCACTTCGCCACATCGGGACCGAAGTGACGTCGCATTTTTTGCATCATTTCCATAAATTCAGTGCAGCCCATATAGTTAACTTTCAATACACGTCCTGGAGCCTGTGAAGATTCTCCTTCACATTCCACTTCGATAAAATCACGTCCGTCGAGTTCGACTTTAATCTTCATATAAGCTACTATAATATGACAAAACTCTAAGCTCTCCCAAGGCCAGTTATGCGAAATCTCAAAATACTACTGCTCAGTCGAAAATTCGATATCTATAGCAGCCGTCGTTTGGTCGAGGAAGCGCGCTTGCGTTCCCATGAAATATACCTCTGGGACCCCGCATGGCCCTTAGAGCGCTGCAAAGTTCTTCCTGATGTCATCATTCCCCGCTTAGCGAGCTTTGAATTTCAGACGGCCCTGGCCTCGTTAAGCACCCTTGAACAACGGGCCGCAGTCACTCTGAATAAATCCTCCGACTACTCTCGGGCTCGAAACAAATGGTTCAGTTATGAGATTTTTTGTAAACACCATATCCCCGCTCCGGAAAGCCAACTTTTGCCGGGTCACGATTTCAGCTTTCCCTGCATTGTAAAAGAACTTGAATCCAGCAAAGGCGACGGCGTTTTCTTAGTTCAAAATGAAGCTGAATTTAAAAAATACTCTGATCATTTAGGTGCTGTCGGCTTAGTACAAACATTTTACCCTGAAGCCTTCGGCACTGATGTGCGAGCTTTTGTTGTGGGCAATCAAATTGTCGCAGCGATGAAGCGGACCGCACAGCCCGGGGAATTTCGCAGCAATCTCAGCCTGGGTGGCACCGGGGAACCCTGCTCCCTATCGACGGAAGAAACCGAAATTGTTTTAAAGACGGTCGCCTGTTTAAACCTCCAGGTCTCTGGTGTGGATCTATTGCGAACGCGCAAGGGCAGTCTGGTTTTGGAGGCCAACCCTTGTCCCGGCCTAGAAGGCATTGAAAAATATACGAAGCAGAACCTTGCAGAGAAAATCATTAGATACGCTGAGGAAATCTATGACAAAACTTCGTCCCCGCGTTGAGCTGCTGCCTATATTCGATGACAACTATGTCTTCTGCTTGATTGATGATGAACACCAAGAAGTCCTGATCGTGGACCCAGGTGAGGCGACGACTGTTTGCAATTTTTTAAAAGAACACAACTACAAACTTGCCGGCATTCTGATCACACATCATCACCACGACCATATTGGTGGCGTCAGTGATTTACGGCAACAACACCCGGCACCAGTGATCGCACCGCAAAAAAATCGCAACCAAATTATCTTCGCAGATCGCTGGGTGAACGAAGGTGATGTTTTTCAAATCGGCCATTTTGATATAGAGGTGATGGAACTTCCTGGTCACACCCTGGGGCACGTGGCTTATTGGGTGCCTAACTTAAAGTGGCTTTTTTCTGGTGACGTCCTCTTCGGACTGGGCTGTGGGCGCCTTTTTGAAGGCACCTATCAGCAGATGTACGACAGTCTTCAACGCATCAAAAAGTTACCGATGGAGACTCTGATTTATTGCACCCACGAATACACGGAAACCAATTTGCACTTTTGCAAAATGCTTTCAAATTTAGATAACTCCCCGATCACCGGCGACGACGAAGATCTTGAGATGTATGAAAATCAACTTCGCAATCGTCGCGATATGGACTTGCCGTCCGTGCCTTTAAAGCTAGCTATTGAAATGAAAGTGAATCCATTTTTACTGGCGCGCTCTGTCCAGCAGTTTACTTATTTACGAGATCTTCGCAACAAACAATAGCGGTGGGCCTGCTAGACTCCCTTAATCACGCTAATCTGCCCATTGCTTTCCACCAAGGCGACTTTCACTTCTTCGATTTTACTGACGCCATTTTGGCGAAGGATGGAATCCAACTCGTCCTGGGTGATTTTTTCTTTTCTCATGGTGACGTGGATCAACTTGCCATTATGAATCAATACCTCAGGCTTACCGTCGACGAAGTGCGCGAATCCCTTATATTTAAAGCTCATATAACTAATAAGCCAGTGCGCTGCGATCAGCGTCACAACAAGGACAATCCCCCCGGTCACCGAGTTGTCCCCGCCGTTCATAGAGTTCTGAACAGCATTGCTGAGAATAAAGAGCATCACAAAATCAAAAGGAGAAAGCTGACCAATCTGGCGTCTTCCGGTCAGGCGCAAAGCCCCTAACAAAAACACATAAACGATCAAGCCACGTAACGAAAATTCCCACCAGGGCAATGACATGGTAAACACAGCAACACCTATCCCGCTTAATTATCCTTTTTTCGGAACATCAAGATGAGAAATAAATTTGCGCCGAAAAGCAAAAATATTTTCCACATCACTCCGTACAAACTTACTGGCAATCAACCACCCTAAACGTCCCAAGGGCAAACGATAGCGCACTCGATCCACCATCAGGGTTCCACCCAAATAAGGTCGAAACTCGTGGGTATGATGCCATAAACTGTAGGGGCCCGATTTCTGATTATCCACGAATTTATAAGGTGGCTGCCATTCGTCGATTTCCGTTTTCCACGATGCCGGAAATCCATGAATTTTAAGCGTATAGTCTATAACCGTTCCCTGCTTGATTTCAGTTCCGGACACTTTCTTAATATGAAAGTTTAAAGACGGCGGAGTGATTTGCTCCAAGTTCGAAGGGTCTCTGAAAAAGCTAAACAATTCTTCCGGCGATTTTTCGACAAACTGTTCGGAATAAAAAACATCTTCATTGGCGCGATACGGAGCGCACATCTCCTGCAACGCCGCTTGAATATCAGAATAATGAAAATGATAGCCCAGATTTTGCGCCTTCTGCGCGGAACTACGAGCCGAAGACAACACCACTGTTCCTGCTTCACCAAAAATTACTTTTAAGGCCACAGGGGGAACTGACGGCCCCAGAGAACGTCCCAGACTCTGCGCCAGTGCTTGAGAGAATTCTTTATTGCGAACTGGGTGCGGAGAGGCGCCATTGATAGCACCCTCGACATGGTCTTTTTCCAAGGCAAAAACAAAAAGATTGGTAATATCTTTGATATGAATCCACGGCATCCAATGGTCGCCACTGCCAAGAGGGCCACCCACTCCGGCGCGAAATGGGAAAAGCATTTCCTGTAAAGCCCCACCATAAGGAGCCAAAACCACAGAAGTTCTTATATATACTTTTCGGCCCGGAGCCTTAGCTGCAGCAGCTTCCCAATCCACCACCACGCGAGACAAAAAGTCATCTCCCGGAGCGCTTTCTTCATTTAAGACCTCGTCACCACGACTGCCATAGTAACCAATGGCAGAACCTTGAATAAATATTTTAACGGTCGACGGCAAACTTTCGACCAGATGTTGAGTTCCGAGAACTCGAGACTCGTAAATACTTTTCTTTTTTTCTGCCGTCCAACGATCTCCAACCACGGGTTCACCCATAAGATTGATAACAGCGTCGATCTGCTGCAAAGATTTATCGTTCAGAGCTGACTTCATCAAATCCCCGACGATCACCTTGCATGGAAACGGCAACACTTCACGAGCCTTGGCTAGGCTACGACTGACCACGAAAATTTCGTGACCTTTTTCCGCAAGAGCTTTACCCACTTCTTTCCCGATTAATCCTGTGGCACCCGTGATAAGAATTTTCATTTTTTAGCGTCTCCCTTAAGCGCCTTCGTAAAGGCCTGCAAACAACGTCCGCGAGCTTCAGCGTGCTCAATCATAGGTTCAGGATATTTTGAAGTCTCAAATTCTGGTACCCATTTTTTTATGTACTCATTTTGAGGATCAAATTTGTCCGCCTGAGCTGTCGGGTTAAAGATACGAAAATACGGGGCCGCATCGCAACCGGATCCCGCAACCCACTGCCAATTCCCATTGTTGGCCGCCAGATCGAAATCCAAAAGCTTCTTGGCAAAGTATCTCTCCCCTTCATACCAGTGGATCAGAAGGTGCTTACATAGAAAACTCGCTGTGATCATACGTACGCGATTGTGCATAGATCCTGTAGCGTTAAGCTCTCTCATCCCCGCATCGACGATCGGATACCCTGTGGTTCCCGTCGCCCACCGTTCAAAGTCCTGAGGCGATTTACGCCAAGCGATCTTGTCATATTCCGGTCGAAAGCTTTGCTTCTCGACATGAGGATAATGCCAGAGGATCTGCATAAAGAAATCTCGCCAGATCAACTCACTCAACCAGGTTTCAGAAAAGCGTTTCCCCTCGCGCGCCAACTCACGGACACTGACCGTACCGAAACGCAAGTGAATACCTAAATGGGATGTACCTTCAGTGTTCGCTGGAAAGTCCCTGGTCGTCGCGTAATTTTTTAAAAGCTTCCCAGAGACCAGCAACGGAGGAATTTCCAAGGTTGCCGCTTTAAATCCTAGATCCTTTAGCTCCACCATACGCTCTGGTGACGATATCTTCGCAAAAGAACTTTCGTAGTTTTCCACGGGATAGGATTTTAGATAAAATGTATTCAGGTGTTCCAGGACTTTATTTTTATAAGGGGTGTACACCGTATATGGCTTGCGGGTGCCGGTAAGAATTTCTTCTTTCTCAAACAACGTTTGATCCTTGAAAGTCTTAAATTCAATCCCTTCAGAGTTCGCCCATTTTTCAACCTGCCCATCACGCGTCCGCGCATAGGGCTCATAGTCGTGATTTGTGTAAATGGCCTTCACGGGCCATTTTTTAATAAGCTCCTTAAAAACGTCCAGTGGCTTTCCATATCGAACGGCCATATCTGAACCCTGATGTTGCAGCTGCTCTTTCAGATCAGAAACGGCTTTGTGGATAAAACTCACCCGGGCGTCCATCGGATTATCCAATTTACCTAAAATGTCAGTATCGAAAATAAAAATCGGCAGAACGTGTTCGTTTTCTTTGAGTGCATGATAGAGCCCCGCATTATCATAAAGCCTTAAATCTCTGCGGAACCAAAATATCACCAGGGGTGCCTTCATTTATTGAACCTTTTTTATGTGCTTTTACATAATCATGCACTGCATGGATATATTAGGGTTTAACATTCAAATACTTTTGGGTAAAACTTTGGGACATGGATGATAAAAAGTCTGTCAAAAAGCAAAATACACCTAAAGGCCTTAGTCGCATCAAGTCCTCGGTTTTGTCGCGCAGCCTTTCCATCGCCAAACTCACGGTTCAAACCGGAGCTTCGGTCGCTTCCCACGGCTTAACATCCGTCTTAAAGAGCAAAGAAGGCAAGGAAGAAAACTGGAAAAAGTTACTTCAAGCCCAAGCCTCCAACATTAGCTCGGAATTGGGGCAACTCAAAGGCAGTTTGATGAAGGCCGGCCAGATGCTATCCATGTACGGCGAACACTTTTTGCCGGAAGAAGCTAATGAGATGCTTAGGTCGCTTCAATCTAATTCTCCTCCCTTAACTTGGGAGGCCATTGAGCCCACGCTAAAAAAGCAATTACCTCAGGAAAAGCTCGATCTGCTCGAGATCGAAAAAGAGGCCTTGGCGTCAGCCTCTATGGGCCAGGTGCATCGGGCTCGCATCAAAGCCACGGGTCAAAGCATTGTTTTAAAAATCCAATATCCCAACGTGGATCGCGCCATCGATAGTGACTTGCGCGCCATTCGCACACTGCTCAGCACGTTAAAACTTCTTCCACGAGAATTAAATATGGATCCGGTTTTCGCCGAAGTCCGTGAAATGCTCGTGCAAGAAACTGATTACCTGCAAGAAGCCGCGGCAACCGAAGAATTTTTCGAACTGCTAAAAGGTGACGACCGTTTTATCGTTCCTGAGGTTTTAAGAGAATTTTCAGGGCCTAAAATTCTGGCGACAACTTTTGAGCGCGGACTGCGGGCCGATGATCCCGTCATTCAAAGCCTGACCCAAGAGCGCCGCAACCGTCTGGCACTTAACTTTTTGGATCTTTATTTTAAAGAAATCTTCGAATGGGGTGTTTTACAAACGGACCCTCATGGCGGGAACTATCGCATCCGCATCAATCCCCAGGGTCGCGATCAATTGGTTCTGTTAGATTTTGGCGCCACTCGCAAATATCCGGATGAGTTCTTGGGTCCTTATCGCCAGATGGTGAAAGGATCCCTCTTAAATGATCGAGAGCTCTTTTTTCAAGCCGCTTTGAAAATTCACTTTATTCACGAAGACGACTCGCCTGAATTGAAAAAAATTTTTGAAGAGTTTTGCTTTGAAACCGTCGAACCTTTTATTGACTACGCTGATCCTCGCAATACTCAGGGTCAAATCGATAGTGATGGGAATTACGATTGGAAGAACACCAATCTTCCGCAGCGACTGTCTAAAAAGGTTTTCCAAATTGTTCGTCAATTTTCGTTCCGCACGCCACCGCGCGAGGTGATTTTCTTGGATCGCAAAACTGGTGGTGTGTTTATCTTTCTCTCGGTCCTAAAAGCCAAAATGAAGGGCCGGGATTTACTTTTGAAATATCTCAATAAGTTAGGTTAAGTTTTATGTTACGCTTTCTTGCTTTCGCAATTTTCACTTTGCCTCTTCTTTGCTTTTCCAGCGAAAAGTTGCCTGAAATCACTTTCAAAGATCTTCCTGGAAAAAGCATCAACCAGCATTCGGTGAATTTTTCAGACCTTCAAGGTCATATCGTCGTTGTGGACTTCTGGGCCTCTTGGTGCGAGCCCTGCAAGGCCGCTCTTCCGCACTACAATAAGCTGGCTGAAAAATTCAAAGGCAAAGTGATCTTCATCGGGATCAATGAAGATGATTCCGTGGCGGCCCGCGATGGCTTTTTGAAAACCATGCCTCTCAATTTTCCAGTTTTTGCTGACACCAAAAAGAAAATGGCAGACGAATTTAAAGTTCTAGCGCTGCCAACTCTTTATGTGTTGGATAAAAAACTAAAACCCGTGAGCTACTATCGCGGGTTTGATAATAAAAAAATGCAGACACTAGAGCAGAATTTGACGGATCTTACTAAGTAAGTCTGTTTTAAATTCTGCCTCGGCTGATAAATGAAAAATGTGCAAATACAGAACGGCTTTATTTGTGATCCGGATCTACGCAAGTCACGTCAGACAATTCGGTTTCAATCGTAGCTTCGATGATGCCAAAGTTTTTCACCAGGGCCTTCACTTGCTCTTTCACCTTGTGCATATCCGAAGGATTCGCTGAAGCATCCAGAACCACATGGGCCGTGAACACGTGGTTTTCACCATCTAAAGACCATAAATGGGCGTGATGGACGCCGACGACCTTATCAACCTTTTTGATTTCTGCAGAAACTTCTTCCACCGAAGCGCCACTGGGCGAAGCCATCAAGAAAACTTTCATAGCTTCCCGTAAATTTCTGAAGACGTTAAATAAGATCCACACCGACAACGCAATCGCCATCCCGGCATCAATCTGTGGAATATCGAAAAACTTCATGATCAACGCCCCAAAGAGCACCATGACCCACCCAAGAACATCTTCGATCATATGCCACATCAGCATTTTTTCGTTCAAAGACGTGCCTTTAGAAACTCGCAGTGCC
>JBJTMR010000167.1:0-5372 GCA_046070625.1 Bdellovibrio sp.
ATTGTATTCGATACAGACATTTAGCTTTTAGATTTTTTGATGGCTTTTACAATGATTCTAATAAGTACAGAAATAAAACTAAGCACTAAAGAATAATATATACCATTTAATACAGGTGAAAAAATATAGTACCAAACTGAAGGCTCTTCGCCTCGAGGTACCACACCTAAGAAAGTAAATGGAAAAACCCAAACAGGATAATATGCAGGATGCGCCAATAGGTATGAATAGACATTATTAAAATACAAGAACATGCAGTTGGCGACAACACCAACTGCAAGTCCGACCGCAAAAAAAATGAAAGGTGTTTTTATTTTTCTTTCCATCTTTCTGGCCTCAAAAGTCCGCCAGTGGCCGCCTTTTTTTTCATTTCCACTTCACTCAATAAAAGATTCGCATCAATCGCTACTTTTTTGCCTGCATTAATGCCATCTTTATCGTGTCAACAATCTGCGCCAGACACCATAAGTATCGTAAGTTCGGCTGTCCAGTCCCACCTAGAGAATCTTATACCTAACGCCCCAAAAATAGAAAGCTCTCTCCATCATAGATTCCCCTTATAATTATGGCCTGCAGATTATGCCCAAAAAAGGATATGTCTGACTTCGTCAATTGCTCACCGTCATTTATTTCTGATTGAATTCGCGTTAGGAATATAAAAGATGAACCCACGTTGTTGCTTTCAGATAGACTGATGGGCAGCAGTGAGACTTCAGCATTTGCAAGAAAATGAATTACCTCTTCACTTAAAAAAAATACTTCTGATTTTCTTGTTTCAAGCCATGAATCTGTGGATTTTGCCAAAGAATTTTCGAAAAGAATCATGTTGGCAGGATCAGCTTCAAGAAAATTCGACAATATTTCAGAAAGAAAATCTTCAGTAGTAGTAAGGCGAACTGCGGCCCCAGAAATATTGCCCCTTTTAAAGGGGCTAGAATGTGAAATACTTTGAGGTACTTTGCCTCCATTTTCAAAATCAAGAAGCACGTTATCATCAAGCTCTTCAGATGCAAAAGTAAACGAGTGGCCGTCAATCTCTGATAGATATGGCTCTATAGCGCATGCAAAGCCACCTGACGACAACAACTGTTTCTTTATGAATGGAAAAATTAAATTTTTCGGTAATTCTTTTTTTTTAATCATATCATTTAGGCTTCACACTTCCGTCAGGCATGATTCTATAGCTTCCGCTCGGATTCGTATAGTCCCAATGTGGACCAATCGGTTCACCATGTTGGAGATCGGGATGCAAACTTTCTTTAGTTGCTGGATTATACCATGCGCCTTTATCAGTACCTGGAGCCCCACGTCCACGCCATTCCCATCCTTCACCAGGGCTACTACTAGGGCTTTTAGGTAGCTCAGGGCACTTCAAACTACCACCAGTACGGCCTCCACCTCCGCCAGCATCAGGAAGCTTCTTTTGGTCGACGGAACTCTTGTCGGTACCTTGAATATCAATCCAATTAACAGGGTCATGTTCGACGTAGCCGTAAAGATTCGCATCCCCCCCATCAAAACGAATCGGATCCTTACTAGTCCATCTTCCAGATTCCCCATCATACTCACGAGCACCAAACTTCACTAATCCAGTTTGGTAATCATACATACCACCAGCAAATCCATATGGCTGGAACCCCGGGTTGGTATCGCTAACAACACCACCTATCTCGTTGTAATCAATTCTTTGAACAACTGTACCTGTACTTGCATTAACTACCAAACGCACTGATCCCAAGTGATCCTTGATCACTCTTAGATCCGCACCTTGATAACGGATATATTCTGGGGAATTTCCATCAGCACCAAAGATATACGTTTTTAAAGAAGTCGATGTGCCTTCAGTTAAGGAACCTACAACTTTCAATGGACCTTCATGTGTATAGAAATCGCGAGGTAAAGCATCCACCTGACGAATTGCTCTGCGTTGATAGCCATCCAAGGAATAGCTGATCACTGAACTTGACGGAAGAGTAGGTGTAAACTAAGCTCTATCGTCGGTTCTTTCTGCAAGTTACCAGATAGTTCCTTGAAACAACATGACTGCCCAACTGCAGTTCCTAGTGAATCTTACGCATCACGCCCCAAAAATAGAAAACTTTCTCCATCATAGATTCCTCTTATAATTGCTGAGTGGACCGTGCCAGCGATTTGAATTTTTGGGCACGATCTAGGCACGGATCTCGTGGAGGGAAAAGAATCTATGGCACGATGAACACTCACTTCCTTTGCCAAAAGGACTGCTCGTTCTTCAACTTATCCACACATAGATTCTTCACTGAAGTGATCTCCTTAACTTCAACTTGAGATAGCTTACCCAACCGTCTTTCTATCAAAGCTAAGACTTCTTTTTTTTCTTTACCTTGCTCGACAGATTGATCTGAAAAGGCCTCACTAACGGAAGCGCAAACCCACCCAACGACTTCTTGCATTTCCTTTTCATTCGCCCATGCGCCTTTTATCATAGTCAGTGCGAGATCTGGCTTCTTCTCCAAAACATATCCGAATGATATGTCGAGCTGTTGGGTCGCTCCAGCATCTGAAACCTTACGTAGCTCGGGCCACAACTTTAGCCATTCAGCATCTGCTTTTTTGATATGGTCCAAGTACGTGTTCCATCTTTTAGAATCACTATAAACATACTCCAAAGCTGCCTTCGGAGAGCCTATTTGTTTTTGTAAGTTACCCAGCAAGACGTCATCCTTAGAAGCAAAAGCTGACATTTGTGGAACAACTATTAGAATAATAAACACCAGCTTGCTCATGATAAACCTCACACTTATGGCACCACGTTAATGGTATTATTGCCTTCTTCCAATCCAAAAATAAAGTTCAACAAATCCCTATCTCCGTTTGTTGTCGCAGCGATGCAACCATTTGAGCAGGTGGACGGATTTGAACAACCGTGTGTTTGGAAGCCTCCCGTACGATTTCCCAGATCAGTCCCTGGCAGCGGAGTAAGGTTACGTCTTTTCGATCCAGGGTTCATTGGGCCTACGCTATAGCTTCCGACAGGAAGAGGACCTGAGTTCAAAATGTCCGTCGCCGCAGGGTTATTTGCATTGGCACCATTTCCTGAAACAAAGTTTCCACTCGAATAGGATGGATTGTTCATGTCATTTCCAGTGCAACTCATCGCGTGAGTCGAAATTGAGTAGGTACAGCTGTAGAGTCCCGTTGGGTCAATTCGATTAATTGGATCGTTGACACCGTACCCATATAGATTCGCATCCCCACTCTGAGATCAAAATTCTTCGTACTTCTCCAATTTCAATTTAAGTGATCGCGAAACGAAAATTGCACCTCTTTGCTATCAAATATTATCTAATTTATTCAAATTTTTTGGCAACTAATTGGCACGTATCTAGACTCCCCCTTGGCATTTGGTACAAATGTACTTGTTAATCTCAAGCCAAAAACCAAATTGAGCCAAGAAAAATACCTGGACGCAATTTTCCCAAGAAAAATTTTAAAATTTTTTTAACAACTTCACCTCCGATAATGTCTGGATTAAGGCCGTCGTATTAGGAAATTCCCCGATGACCATTTTTTCCTAGAGATTTTGCCAGCCGTTCAAGGTGACTTAGCTCCATTTATCGAAGAGAATAGTAAGTAACACGCTTGAGAGGATTCAGATGTCACTCGCAGAAACAATTTTAGCTTCTTTGACGACCACAGGAATCATTGGAGGATTGCTAACTTGGCTTTTCAAAGAATCCATTAAGGCTTCGATCAAACTTGATCTGGAAACGCGTCTGAACACCCAGAAGGCCGATTTAGACAGAGTAAGGGATAGTTTTCAGTTTCAAATCCAACAAGCGATGCTTTCAATTCAAAAGCAAACGGAAAAGAGTCATGAGATATATCCTGAATTATATGAAAAGCTTAGAATTGCAGAAGGCGCAGCAGGTTCATTACTTGGCTTAAAGCAGGTCAATACGTGGGTCGAATACTCAACTCAAGATCTAGAAGAACTTATGGAACGTCGGAAAGTTGTAGCAGGTCAAATTGAGAAATTAGTAAAAGCTATCGAGGCAGATAGACCCAAAGGCCTTAAACAGATGGATGCCTATTTTTCGATGATGGAACACCAACAGGCAGAGTTCAGGCATCATGAGGCTAAGAACTACATTACTCTTAAAAGTCTCTACATGACCGACGAAATAGCCAACGACTGTTATCAGATATGCACAAATATTTGGAGTGCTATCGTTGACGCCGATATTGAGTATCGACAAATGGCCTCGTATCAGAAAACCCTAAAGACTATCGAAGATCAGATGACTGCGGTTAAAAGCAAGATGAGACTTGAGCTTAATCGCTCGCAAATTCAGCCCCCGGTTAATCCATAGACAAAAAAATACCCTCACGCGACCCCGCGCTAATTTGGCTCTCTATGAACGTGCGTGCGCATAGTAAAATGGGCCTTTTTAGACCAAACGCCAAGATCATGCTTACCAAGTGCAAAACCGAGTTTTTAGGAATCCGACTGCCTGAGTCCGTAACCTGGAGATCCAACAAAGTTTAGGGCTTCTCTTAGCCAAGCAGACAAAACGGCTCTTGGCTTCTCCCATGACGAAACTGGCATAGGAGAGGATCTATTTAAAGATTACTTTGAGTTGGTCTTTTTCATAATAGATAGCCCTTTTTCCAAAGCCTCCATTATCACGTCATTCTTTCTTATTTGGCGCTCGCCGTCTTTACGACGTTTATTTTGAGCAATAACCACGGATTCAATAAGCCCATTGAGCTTCTCTTTTTCTTCCTTGGTCGTTCTAAAGGAGAATATTTCGTAATCAGCTGGCGTTTTTAGCTTCTCAATTTTCATATATTCGACCCTATCGGCTCATTTCCTAAATTGCTACACATTTATTGTAATACAATTTATTGATTTACAATATAATGTATTGCGTTAAACTGGACTAAATAGGTCAACTTAAGGAGGTCCAGATGAGAACCCAAGGAAACTTAGCTTTAAAGATGACCGTTAAAGCCAACGAAATCGATACCGGAATATTGTGATACATATCCGTTTGCTACTTCCGTAGAATAATATAAACCAAAATTTACACCAACGAGAGGAATGTATTCACTTAAAGAGCGACCCTCCACACGAATTATTGAACCACTTTGCTCCATTGGACATTTTGGCGGCGGAGCAACTTTGACGCCGTTCCAAGAAACATCGCTAACCATATTTCCATAAACCGGCGCAGGATTAGGATCCTCCCCATTTGGAGTCGGATAGAAAACCCAAGGGCAACTTCTAGTTATACTTTTCGTTCCGACAGATGACGGCGCAATTTCAACTTCAATTACACAATGATTGTCTGCGGTGCCTGAACAATGATCATAGAGAACCGTTAAGTCGC
>JBJTMR010000168.1:0-13277 GCA_046070625.1 Bdellovibrio sp.
CACTGGAGCTGTGCCAGTCACGTTTGTGACTGTACCACCAGAACCTGTCGCTGCGATCGTGATTCCACCTGCGGAATTTGTGATCGACACACCAGCGCCCGCTGTTAATGTCGCAGCCGCTGGAGCTGCACCAGTCGAACCAATTAAGATTTGACCGTTAGTTAGGGCAGAAGCCTCAACAATTGCACCACCGCTGGATACCATAATTCTATTGTTATTCAATGCTGTCGATGAACTCGTACCGCCATTCGCCACTGGTAAGACACCAGAATAAGAAGTCGCTACCGTAGAAGGCGTCGTCCAACTCAAGTTGCCCAAAGTATCTGAAGTCAAAACTTGACCGTTGCTTGCAGCAACGCCCGTTGGCAATTTCAACACATAGCTTGTACCAACAGTTGTCGGCGCAAAAATACTGACTGTGTTAGCACCAGAATCCGTAAAGATTGAACCTTTACCTGAACCGAACGTTAAATTGCCGGTCATCGTGTCACCAGCTTTTAAAACATTGGCTGAGGCTGCACCCGTTAAGTTTGCCGTGATCGTTCCTGCTGTGAAGTTCCCAGAAGCATCACGTTTTACGATTGTACTTGCCGTGTTCAAATTCGTCGCCGCATTGGCTGCCAACTCGGCGTTATGAATATTGACTGCTGTCGAGCCACCTACAGAATTCACTGTGGCAACAACCGATCCACTGCCGCTTGCGGAAACATCCGAAGTCAAAGCTGTGATCGTACCACCGGAACCACCAGCAGAGCTGATCAAATCCCATGAAGCACCATTATAGCGATAAATCTTTTGTGTATCCGTTGCGACAAATATATCGCCCGTCGCTGGAGAAGCAGGCTGATTACCATCTGTACTAGAAGAAATAACGCCGACACCGCCACCGTTTTTCACAGAATCTGTAATGCCATAACCACTTAAAGTTGTCGGCTTAGCCGTGATGGAGCTCCACGCTGGAGTCACAGTTGTATTTCCGGCAGCCGTCAATTGACCTTGAGCATTTACGGTAAATGTCGCAGTTTGAGTTGCAGAGCCGTAGCTCCCTGCTGTAACAGCAGTATTCGCAATATCAATGGTCCCGGAACTCGTGATAGCACCACCACTTAAACCTGTGCCTGCCGTGATACTAGTTACCGTACCTGAATTGCCCGCAGGCAAAGTCGTGGGGATCCACTTAGATCCATTCCATTGTAAAACTTGATTAGATGTTGGAGCTGTTGCATCCACAGGTTGGTTTTGCAAAGCTACCACTTTGCTCGCACCGATTGAACCTGTTACATCGCCAGCAAGACCCACATTGATCGCAGCACATTGGAAATTTCCACTGATAGAATTCCAATACATTGTCTGGCTTGAAGTACAACTTGCTGCAGCCACATATCCGTTGAAGGCTGCTTGAGTCAGATAACCGGATAAAGTCGCGCCTAAACCAGAAATATCACTGGTCGTTGGCGTGGCATTAATCCAATTGGTACCATTGTATTTTAAAAAGTTTCCACTGGTTAAAGATGCGATAGCAAGCGGATGACCATCTAATCCACTCACAGTTGGGTTTGGATAGTTACCACTTAAGTCCCCAGTCGCCGCTCCACCCGGAGCAACACCGCTAATCGTGACCGCTGCCGCCGCCGTCAAGCGACCTTGAGCATCAACCGTAAATGTAGCAACTTTTGTTGCAGACCCATAGGCCCCCGGAGTGACCGCTGTATCTTGGAGACTGATCGTACCAGCGGACGTAATAGATCCACCATTTAATCCCGTACCTGCTGTGACATTTGTCACAGTACCACCACTGGCACCGGAAACTGGCGCGCACGTCATCGTCCCTGTTCCACTGTTCCAGCTTAAAAAAGTATTCGCTCCGCAAGTCGGCAGTCCCGCTTTCGTTAAGAAATCAGTCGCAACGTTATTCCCCAATTTGTGCGCTGACTGAGCAAAACCAGCATAGGGCACTCCGCGAATAATGTTATCCGGAGTAATTGTTTGCCAACCCGACCCATCATAAAAAGACACACGCAATCGGCGTCCGTCCCCCATAGTCGCTTGATAAGTACTGGTGGCATCAGCACAAGTATAAGTCGCTCCAGAAGCCGCACAAGTTCCGCAGGTATATGTCAGTGTATTATTAAATATATCCATGACGTTGGTGCCGCCGCCCGTTGGATATTGCACAGAACCATTTCCAATAGCGACGTCGAAAATACCATTAGAACCCGTTAAATTAATCCCGCTGACTTGCTCTTGATAAACAAGACACTGACCCGAAGGATCCAAAACTTGGAATAAAAATGAAACAGCTGAATACTCCAACGGGGTATTATCTGTTTTCATAATACGTCCTTGGTAGGTCAACGAAGTGGATTTCGACCAAGCTGGAGTCGTTAACACCTGCATCAAAATCACCGATAAAATTATCAGAAAAATATGCGGTATTTTCATCATTTCTAAAATCTCCTACCGTTCCGTCACGTTCGTTCCAGGAAGTAACATCCTTGATATCATAGGTCTTTTCGGAAATTGTGAGATTTACTGTACTTCTTGTTTTGAGAATTCGACCATTCCATGTCTCAATTCGATACATATTTAGAACATATGTGCTGTCACTTAATCATCTAAGTGCAATAAACTGGTCAGAAAAATTTTTGTATTATTCTTGAGAAATAGCGGCAACTTTATGGCTCCCGCCTTACATAAGTTACAAAGACGCGTGCTCGAGATAGTGGCGCACCATCAACTCGACATTGTGAAGCTCATCGTCCACGATCTGTCGATAAGTAAGAAGTTGATTTGAATCTGCCAAGTTGGTTTTTAAAAAAGGGACCATCCAGGGTTCAGTATCCACCACCCCCTGCTGCAATAAGAACTTCAAATAGAAATGCATTTTCACGATCAATGGATCTGGCGAATTTTCGATGGCACGAAGGGTGTGTCCCAACAAGTTAAAAAGAAATCCAGAATTCTTATCGCCCTCTTGGCTGACTTTGGTGACACACTCCAGGACGTGCAACGCGAGCTCGAGATGATCATAGTCTTTACGTAAGCCTGCAAAGTCGTTGACCAAGGTAGCTTCTTGCAAGACATGCATTTTGCCTTCTTCTGAAGCTTGCTTATAGGTCAGGCTTACATAATGAGTGGGCTCTAAAATTCCACCGCCGAAGCGTTTTTTACTTTTCAGGGCACCACGGGCAATAAATGACAATTTCTCCCCTTGAGAAGAAATCGCGTGAAGAATCAAATCAGATTCTCCGTATTTAATTTTTTTTAAAATAATAAATCGGTCTTTGCCCGCAGTCACTTTTGTTTATCCCACACTCCAGGACTGTTCTTGCATAATTTCGGCATGAGCCGCAATAAGTATCTTGGTAAAATCGGATTCTTCTAACATGGGTGTGCCTACAATCAGCATCCCCCGCAACATTTCTGCACTGGGTGTGGGATCCCACCAATGACCGAACATTTTGGTGCCCGACCAATGACACATATTAGTGCTGGAAATATTCATCCAACCTTGTTCGGAAGATATTCCCAACTTTGCAAATACTCTCTGCGCCAAGGCCTCCGCGCCAACATCCTTCAAGACAATCACTGCACGATCATACAAACGCATCTGACTTTCTTTAAAATACAGTTCAGCGATATTCGTAATGCCCTTTTCAAACTCCGTCACCAGAGCGGGGTTTACTCCACGCTCGCTAATGGACAATTGCATGTCCTGCAAAAACTCTTCTGCATTCCAAGCCATATTCTGCGCCATCATCGGAGGGCAGCGAAAACGCTCGCCCAAAACTGCCACCGCAATCTCTGGGGTAAATGAACAAAGTCGAACAGAGTAAGGTCTGACTTCGAGCGCTTCATTAAAATGGCGAGCATGAGAAACGCGCACCGAAAAGATGCGTTTGTCGTTTAATGCTTTATCCAATTCATCAGCAAAGGGATAAACTTCGCCTGTTACTGGATGGTCTTCGGCGAAGAATACGAAGTTTGTATCCTTCTTCAGACTCTCCACCCATTCTTTGGCATTTTTCAAATCCACATGCGAGGTGATCGCCACTTCGTAAGTTTCTTTGTAATAGTAAGGCAACAGACTATCAAAAACGGAAGTTTGACCTTTGATAAACCCGATGGCTTTTTTATGACTCATGAACTGCGCGTTGCCTTGAGTGATCTCAAAAACGGCTTGAGCTATGCCTTTATAGGCACGCGCACGCAGAGGAGCTGCTAGCCCCAATTGTGTTTTTAAAGAGTCATTCAATTCATCCCAAGATTCCGGACGGACTACATCAATCAGCATATGAGTAAAACTAGCAGATTTATTTGCAAAAGGCGCTGAGACAAAGGTCCATTTTGAGCAACTCACAATGACTCAACTGGTAATTCCTCAACGCAAGACATAAATATGAGCGAAACCAGCGCTAAAGTAGCTCTTAGATTTCCAATTTAGTATCGAAAATACAACACCTCTGATAGGCTTTTCTTAGAGGTGTAAATGAAAAAACAAATTGAATGGCCAGTGGCTCTGTTCATCACTCTGAATCCACTTGTCACATTAATCTTGATGCCCATTTATTTTTACTTTTACGGATTTCAATGGGGCATCGCACTTTTCGCTTTGATCTTTGCTGCCGCAACAAATCTTAGCATTACAGCGGGCTACCACCGTCTGTTTTCCCATAAAAGTTACGATGCTCATCCCATTGCAAAAGCACTGTTTTTGTTAATTGGGGCGTCTGCATTTCAAGGGTCCGCTTTGAAATGGTCTTCGGATCACCGCCGCCATCACACGCATATTGATGGGGAAAAAGATCCATACAATATTAACGAAGGCTTTTGGTATGCCCATATGGGGTGGATGTTCTTCAAGAACTCCGTAGATCAAAAGATTCACGCACCAGATCTTGAAAAAGACTGGATGGTTAAATTCCAAGATACCTACTACGTGCCTATAGCGGTGTTAACGGGCTTCGGTATCCCGACGTTGATTGGCTGGGCTTTGGGCTCTGCATTTGGCGGATTTGTTATTGGCGGCGGCTTGCGCATATTCCTTACGCAACAAAGTACATTTTTCGTGAACTCTTTGTGCCACACCTTGGGTAAGCAAACTTATTCGAAAGAAATTTCAGCCCGCGATTCTTGGTTCGTAGCAGTCCTAACTCATGGGGAAGGCTACCATAACTTCCATCATAAGTTCCAAATCGACTATCGCAACGGAATCAAATGGTACCACTGGGATCCAACAAAATGGGTTATCAAAACTCTGAATATCATGGGCCTTGCTTATAAACTTCGTCAGATCTCTAACGTAGAAATCCTTAAAGCGCGTCTTCAAGCAGAGGCTGCCGAACTTAAAAAAGTGGGCTTCGCAGAAGAACAGCTGGTTGTTTTGAAAGAAAAAATTATTTCAGCCCAAGACAGAATGAAAAAGCTACGTGAAGATTATGAACAGTTCAAACTGGATGCTGCTCGCAAACGTGAAGAGCTTAAAGAGGCTTATGACCTTAAGCTAGCAGAACTCAAGCATGAGCTGGAAGTTGCTCACCTCGAGTTCCAGTTGGGTATGAAGCTTTGGAAGCTTCACCTCCGCGCGATTTAAAATTTATATCATAAAAATATAGCTTCGTTTAAAGGCTGCCTCAGGGCGGCCTTTTTTTTATTCTAGATTTTAGCCTAGCTCGGCGACTGACCTGTGGTCTGGTAAACATCCAGATGCTCATTTCCATATAAACTCTATTCCAATTTAGTTCGATAAGAGAAACGCTTAGTTTTTAAACATCTTAGGAGAGTTCATGAGCAAGAATGCAATGAAGCAAGAATTTTTCAATATCGACGAACAAAAACGCAAAAAAGTAATCCGCCAGGATCGCACGGATGTTGAAGCTGGCTCTTGTTTTGTAAACTTCAATGGTCACCCTTATGAAGTTCTTAATGTCAGCAGCTTCGGATGCGCTGTTTTGGTCTCTGCGACGGACTTTCCAGATTTGAAATCATACTTCGAAAAAAACCATCACGCCGAAACGGATATCCTTTTTAACAACACGCAAACTCAGCATCTTGCCTTGCGCTGGGCTCGTACCGAAAATCACTCTAAGTCTGTTACCGGCGAAATGATTGTCGGCTTTGAAGTCTTAGGTGAGCCTTTGAAAGTGGAACGTATCAAAGCGCTTGAGGTTTCAGCTGAAGTTATCAAAGAACAAACGACTTACGCGTATGAGTTGTCGCAACTGCCAGCTGAATTCAAAACCTTTGTTTATGAAATGAAAGACTGGTTGGAAAAGCTCAAAGCAAAAATTGACAAACTAGAAACTGAAGCTCCCGTTGATAACTGGAAAGAAGCTCAAGACTACAAGTTAACGATTGCTGAAAACATCTCGGAGTACTTGGGTGCTGTCATCCCAGCTTCTTATTCGAAAATTCCGCAACTGACTGCCACATTTACTCCGGAACAGATGAAATGGGCCACTCAGTTTGCTCGCGAACAAATCGGACACTTGGTATATGGTGCTCCGTTCGCGAACCGTGCTTACTTCAAACCACGTGGCTATGCTGGCGACTACGAAATGATGAATCACCTTTATCGTGACGAGCTTGTAGGCAAAACCCTATTCGATCAATGCATGCATAAGTACTTTATCGATGAGCCGGCAGGAGCTGCGGTAAAAAATCGTGGTCAATACCTGTTCGAAAAGATCACTCATTTGTTTTCCACAACTCCTGAGCAGCAACCTTTGAAAGTTCTTTCGATTGCTGCAGGTCCAGCCATGGAACAACAGTTGTTCTTGCAAAACAGTACGAAGTTCTTTGGTCGCTCTGTTGAGTTTACGTGCTTGGATCAAGACGAAGAGTCTTTGAAACATGCCCAACGCCAACTTCACTCGATTGAGCGCTTTGTGAAGTCCGGATTCAACTTCAGATTTAACAATATGGCTATCAGAAACGTGATTGCGGGCGGCTGCCCGGACAAAGACTATGACTTGATCTACTCTGCCGGTCTTTTTGACTACTTCACGGAGCCTGTGGCACAAATGGCCGCACAAAAAATGTTAGATGCTGTAAAACCAGGTGGTCGCGTGATCATCGGAAACTTCAGCAAAGACAACCCGAGCGTTCCCTTCATGGAGTTGATCTTGGACTGGCATCTTATCTACAGATCTGAAGCCGATCTTTTAAGAATCTTCAAAGGCTTTGGTTCTAAGATCTGGGTTGAAAAAGAGCCATTGGGTGTAAACTTGTTCGTGGTGATCGAAAAGTAATAGAGGTTTTATTTTGGTACGTGGTGAAGAGATCACCTCAACTCAGTTACGCGAGTTTGAGGTGAACGAAGAAATTAAATCGGTTCTTAAGGTGGTCGCAAACTGGATGGCGGCTCCCTTGTTCCTTGCCTTTTGGATTGCGGATCTCATTTATGTACCGCAATTGAAATGGGAATTTCTTGCTCTTCGCCTTACGATCATTCCCGTCTGTTTTGCCGCGAAATATTTTATTGAGCGCGAGAACTCTTCGTTGAAATCACAGTGGGTGGCAGCTCTTTATTCAGGGCTTGTGGCTTTACCAATCAATATCATGATCATGATGACCCCTGACGTATCCAGTGGTTACTATGCAGGTTTAAATCTGGTCGCTCTTGGTGGATTGTCCTTTATTCCCTTTACGCTGAATTTCTTTTGTCTGACGACGGCCGCCATCTATCTGCCCTATTATGTCACCGTGTTCACTCGGGCTCACACCCCGCAAGACTGGTGGGGACTGGCCGTAAATTCATTCTTCATACTCGGTTCGATCATCATCTGTTTCCTGATTCGCTTCTTTAATGAAAAAATACGCGTAAGAGAACTGCAATCCCGCTTGGCCCTTAAATCAGAAATTGCCAATCGTGACAACATTATCAAAAGCAAAACTGATGAAGCTATTCGCCTTAACACGCTTAGCACTCAATTCAGCCCGCAAGTCGTCCAAGCGATTCGTGATGGCCGTGTGGATTTAGAAAAAGGTGTTCGTCGTGCGCAGATCTGCGCCATCTTTGTGGACATCGTAGGTTCCACAGAGCGCGTGGTTCGCCTGGATCAGGCGAAAGTGGATTTGGTTTTAGCTCGATTCATGGACACCGTGGTGTCGATTTTCCTGAAATACGATCTTACGATTGATAAATTCCAAGGCGATGGAATCTTGGCTTTTGCCAACGATCCAATCCGCTATGGTGATTTTATGCAAAGAACTTGTCTTGCAGCCCTCGAGGTGCGCGAAGCCCTTCGCCAAGATCGTGAGTTTTACTTAATGAATTGGAAAAAAGAAATGCAGATCCGCATCGGCATTTCAGCTGGATATGCCAACGTCGGATTCTATGGCAATAAAAAGTTCTTCCGTTCTTATACTGCCATCGGGGCTCCCCTTCCATTTGCATCCCGTCTGACGAACTTAGCCCAACCAGATCAAATTTTAATTGATTCAGATATTGCGCAAGCTCTTGAGATTGACGGATTCAGTCTGGTTAGTATGGGCGAACGAGTTATCAAAGGTTTTGAAGATGATCAGCATATCATTTTTGAACTAGTAAGCCCTCCGGCGAGCAAACAGGAATCCTCAAATGCGGCTAGCTGCCCGTCTTGTCCAGACTCCATCCTTTATCTCGATACCAATGATCAAGGGCATTTTGTGATGAAATGCCGCCAATGTGGATACGAGAAAAACGATCTGGCCGCGAGTGCCTAGATTCTTTACGTACTAGTTACGAAAATTGGTAGTGCTCTGCCCAGTCTCATTCTGAGACAACAGATGTGGTGTAACCACCTGACTCGTGGATGAAAAGTTGGCAATCCTTTTGCTCCTCATAAGGCTGATGAGGAGATCTATCTGATGAACAGACTATCTGAATACTTTAAAAGTCTTTCAATATTAAGTGTGGCTACATTACTTTTAGGTATGGGCCTCCACCCAACACACAGTTCAATTGATTTGGCTTCCCAAGATAGCGCTCCAGCAGCCACCGGAATCAAAGTTCCTTACGCGGCTCCACCGGCAAAATCAAAACCGACGATAGGTTATCCAGGCTTTGGCGTTGATCCATCTATCGTGGATGCAATTAACAAAGTCTTTAAAGCAAAAGACATCCCAAAAGTAATGAATGCCCCAGCGCAAACAACAAATGCGACAGCGGCCTGCACAGACTGCAACACCGCAGCTGCCAAGAAGATAGTCTCGGACATTCGCTATGAGCAATGCTCTGTAAATAGAAATGACTATCTTGAATCCACAATCGAAAAAACCTCAGGCCAAAATACAATTCTAGGGCAACTAGCACGCCTGCCTTTAAAACAGGACACAATCATTAAATCATCTTGTATCCAACGCAGCTTGCAAAGCACAAAGCTTCTTTACAATTTTAGATCTTGCAGCGGCACGGGCTACAGCTCCCAACGCATTCGCCCGTGTGCAAGTGAAAACTATGTAAAACTTGTCAGCAATAGCTTTGATATGGTCAGCAGATGTATGAAGGACTATGTATCACCGGGTGCTTCAGCGGACATCCAAAAACAGGACATTATGGCGGCCTATGCGATGCTCAATCATGAATCCAGCATGCATGTAAACGCAGTCAGCTCCACTCTTGCTGGAGGCGTTGGACAATTCACTGAACCTGCAATTGATGAGGTGAATAGATCGTTGTCGACCCTTCGTACCTACCTTGGTTCCCACAACAGCAATCAGTGCGCAAATTTATCTAAGGAATTTTTATCAGGAACTCCACCAATGGAGGCAGGCCCCCGCAAAGCTTGCGGTCGTATTTCGATTGAGCAAGGAAATCCGGTCAAAAACATGATCTATTCTTTTGCGGCCCTTCGCAATGCGGGCCAATACCTTTCTAAAAGCGTTTTAGAAGATGACGTTTATTCTCAGTACTTTGCTCTTAGCAAAAGCGATATGGCGGAACTGAAACGCAGCTTGATGACTTGGTCGCACAACACGGGTTTGGCCGGTTTGACGGGTCCAATGTATTCACTACTTAAAAATCAATATTCTAAGACTAAAAAAGTAACGAACGTACAAACGTTCCTGGCCCAGCTTAAGACATATTCTAAAACGCACCCGTTCAGAACCAGAGGTTACAACCCGTCTCGCGCACGTTTGAATGAAATGGCTGGATATTTCACTAACATTCAAAACGACATTAAAGTTATTCAAGCAAATGTAGGTGGCTCATGCTTAAACTAATTCAACTTTCAATCGGCTTGTTCATGATGGGTTCTTTCTCCGCACAGGCCGCAGAAAATGTAGCCATGCAGGAGCTTACTGTTTCCTCTTTGAAAAGCATCTCTGCGACGAACTCTAAAGAAGAACGCATCAAACGTGCAAAAGAATTCCGCACAGTGGTGGCGAAGAAGTCTTTGGACCCTAAAAGCTCCGATGATTGGACAAATCTTTCGGTGACCCTAAATAGGGTTATGCTAAAAAAAGCCTCCGCTAAAGAATGCAACGATGCTCTGTTTGGCTTGCTCGTCGATGCGGAAGCCACAGAAAAGTCCACAAAGATTGAATCTTTGCCGTCCTGGGAACAAAAAGAAAAAGCTTTTCGCGATATGCTTGGCAATACAGCCAAAGCAGGCGAAATCTCTCAAGACACCTTCACAGCCTTCCAAGTCCTGAAAGCCGTCTGTGAATAACTAATCTAATGAGAACTCCTTCATCAGTTTGGCTGCGATGGAGTTCTCGATACGGCGATTCGCTGCCATCAACCAAATTTCTTCGCGAACTCCTTTTAAGGTTCCCAAAATCACCAGCTTTTTTTCTTTCACCAGATCTTTGGCGACGGCATTTGCAATGGGAATCAGGCCGACACCTTGTTCTCCTAAAAGACTCTGCAAACTAGAGTCTTGAGTTTCCGCCACGCGGTCCACTTTAATTCCATTCACACTAAAATAGTGATCAATGTCGCGACGTAACTGACTGTGTTTGGTAGGAAAAATAAATGGCTGACCTTCCAAGGACTGCGGAAAATTCTTTTTAAGGTGTTTATACTTTTGCGAAGCACACACCACGACATCAAGACGCGCAATCGACTTCGCATAAACTGTTTGATAATCAGCACTCGGCGCATAGTTCGACAAAAGTAAATCAACTTGATGCGCAGAAAGTTCACGCAAAAGTTGATCCCCCGCCCCTTCCAAAACCGAAACGGTGCAATTGCCTGCCGCGTATGCTTTCAAAATAACTTTCATCGTGATGTTCTTCGGCACGCTGTCCAGGGCACCAATTTGCAAATGGACACGATTGTTCTGCAAGCGGTCTTGCAAAACCTCCACCATTTCAGCTCCCAGATCGAATACCTGATGCGCATATTCAAAAGCGATTCTGCCTGCCTCTGTCAAATGCAGGCGTTGCTTGGTTCTTTCAAAAAGAGGCTTACCTAAAGAGTCCTCCAGCTGTTTTAATTGAGTACTAAGGGTCGGCTGCCCAATACTCAAGCGCTCCGAAGCCTTGGCAATGCTTCCTTCCTGGGCAATCACATAAAAGTAATGCAAATGATGATAATTGAGCCATTGGACTTGTTCAGAGACTTTTACTGCCATCGGACACCTCTTCGTTTAAAACGAATAACTTGTTAAAGTTTATCTATTTTCCAGAATATTGGAAAGAGGCTATTATCACTAAATACGGAGGATTCTGATTTTGGAACAAACCTTACTTTTCCCTTTTGCTGAATATTGGTGGTTTTATCTCGCTTTTGTGGGCTTCGTCATCGGCCTGCTCGCCCTGGATTTGGGCGTCTTTCATAAACAATCCCACACGGTCGGTTTTAAAGAAGCCACGATATGGTCCATCGTTTGGGTCAGTTTGGCGATGCTCTTCAACCTCGGGCTTTACTATTACGCCCTAGGCAAGTTCGACCCCGCAACGGCCAAACAGGTCGGACTCGAATTCCTCACCGGTTATGTCATCGAAAAGTCTCTGTCGATTGATAATATCTTCGTGTTTGTGGTCGTCTTCGGATTCTTTGGCGTCGCTGCCAAGTACCAACACCGAGTGCTGTTTTACGGAATTATTGGGGCCTTGATCTTCCGCGCTATCTTTATTGCGTTAGGTTCGATTTTAATGCAATACCAAGCCGTTGTTATTATCTTCGGAGCCTTCTTGATTATTACAGGCTTGAAAATGATGTTCCAACCGGACAAGGAAGTGGACCCAAGCAAAAACTGGATGATTCGCCTTTTGCGCCGTTTCATTCCGGTCTCAGACAAAATGCATGAAGACCGTTTCTTCGTTAAAGAAAATGGCCTTCGCGTGGCAACTCCACTATTTATCGCCTTGGTGTTCCTTGAGTTTACGGACGTGATTTTTGCCGTCGACAGCGTCCCAGCGATCTTCGCGATCACTAAAGAGCCCATGATCGTATTTACTTCGAATATTTTTGCGATCTTAGGCCTGCGCTCGCTTTACTTCCTTCTGGCGGGTGTCGTGGATAAGTTCCATCTTTTGAAATACGGTCTGGCTTTAGTACTCATTTTCGTAGGATTGAAAATGGTATGGCTCAATAATTTATTTGATGGCCACTTCCCAATCTCTTGGTCTTTAGCGTTAATTGCTCTGTTTATTGGGGGCTCGATCGTGGCTTCCCTTATGATCAAACCCAAACACAAGTCCCACTAAGGGATTTGTATAACTATTACATACAAAAAAGCCCTTATAAGCCCCGCCAGACGGGGCTTATTGCTTTCAGCAAATGCAAACACAATCTTAACTGGAAAACTCTGACGGAGATGGCTATACCAAGCCCATCTCTAAACCCAGTTCTTACAAGGAGTTCTTTATGAAAGCTTTTGTATTCGCCCTTATCGCTCTTAGCTCCGTAAAAGGATTTGCTGCTGATTCTTGCGCTAACAAAGTTGAAAACTACTTCCGCGCGCAAGGACAACAAACTCAAAGACCTCAACTTCAAGCTCAGCTTGAAAATGGCGATCGCGCTTATTCTATCCGTACAAACTATTACGGTGGTGATGCCGCTTACCAAGTTACTGTAGACAGCGAATGCAATATTCTTGAAGTTCGCACTCTTTGGTCTGAATAGATTTATCTAAAAGGTGTGAGCAGCATTGCTCACACCTTTTCTTTTACCGCCATTTGCCCCATCTGGTCTTGGGTACTCTAGGTACCAAGGTTCATGAACGACATCGGCTGCCCCCCTCGAGATTCATAGGCGGTGATGGTCGGAGCTTCCACCGTAAAGCGAGACAAGGCCTGGAAGAAGTCCTTCGTGTATGGCTTTTCTAAGTGAACATGAAGATCAT
>JBJTMR010000169.1:0-2069 GCA_046070625.1 Bdellovibrio sp.
AAAAGAAGAAAAGATCCGTGATGATATGGTCGTTATCTCTCGCCAACTGGGTGTGACTTGCACTGAATGTCATAATGTTTCTAACTTTGCGAGCAGCGAAAAGAAAGGCTTCAAGGTTGGCCAAGACCACATGAAGCTGACACAAATGCTGAAAGATAACGGCTTTGATGGAAAAAAAGGCCCCCAGGCCACATGCTATATGTGCCACCGTGGCAAACTAGCGCCCGAATACAAAGAACCGCAATCAGCCAAAGCACACTAACTTTTTTTGACACATTGACGTATCAGCCTGAGAACAGCTCTGCCGGCGGCCATTTATTCTGAGCTCTGTCCAGCACGATGCTTGCTCCCTTGATAACCATCAGGGAGCTCTATGAAAACGCGCCTGCTTTTATGCTGTCTCATGTTGGGACTTACACTTTCAAAGTACGGGTCACCCGTCGTCACTGAGTTGGCGTCGACGGCACCTCATATAGGGGTAAACTCTCCTTTCGCACGCGATGGATTGTATTCTTTGGTTACTGGGACCCAAGGTTGCCCACAGTCAATTGACTGGATTGAGCAATGCGCAGGCTTCGTACTGAATCCCCATGAGGGGACTGAAGAGCTTTCGACGGTTCGCTTTTGCCGCGTCAATGCCGGGCCTCAGATGACTCGCAACGAGTTTGGCAAATCCATGCATCAGGTTGTTCACAAAAATAACTACGTACAGAGTATAGAGAAATCTTTGCTAGCTCAGGAAAGCATCACCATTGCCGAAAACACCATCATTTTGGACACGGCAAAACGGCAATTCCAGTGGGAACATAACCAAGGCGGCAAAGGTTTTAGCTGCCTTTATTCAAAGTAATTTAAAAAAATTTTAGAACTTATTTATGATGGCCATATAGGCCGTTTCCAGAAATTCCATAGAAGATTTGTCGGAGCGGCGCAAGGCAGTTTGATAAGCCTCGGTCACAGTTTTGATGGAAGCACCCGCTGGTACCCCAAGAACCTCGTAAGCATCCCAGCTATGGCCATTATAATTAAACATCACATTGAGGTTTTTAGTCTTTTTATCTGCCAAATCGGGGTGGGCGACCTTGCGAATAGCCACGGCAGCTGGCTGTGGTTCCGGCTCCGCATTTATTAGTGGCGGTGCAGTATCTTTAGCACTCATATCGAGGCGCGTAGGACGGCTGCCGCCTCCGCGCGATACAAGGTACCAAAATACGAAAGCCCCAGCTCCCACAAGGTTCAACGTCAAAAAATCTTGGCTATTCATGTAGAATCTATTATTCGTTGTCGGACGCAATTTAGCAAGGAGTCCTCAATATGGCAGCACCGAATCCTTTTGAAAAGCAAACCGGTATTCCCGGAGTGAAACATATTATTGCCGTAAGTTCAGGCAAAGGTGGTGTTGGTAAGAGCACCGTTGCTACAAATTTAGCCATGGCTCTGGGCAAAAAGAGCAAGGTAGGTCTACTGGATGCCGACATCTATGGCCCGAGCATTCCTCGTATGTTGGGAACGCTTTCCCAAAAACCAAACATCAATCCCGAAACGAATCAGCTAGAACCGGTTGTACGCTATGGAATTAAACTGATGTCGATTGGTTTTTTGATCGAAGAAGGTTCCGCGGTTGTTTGGCGTGGTCCGATGCTTTTCAAAGCGATGGATCAATTCCTGCGCGATGTAAACTGGGGTGAGTTGGATTACTTAGTGGTCGATCTTCCTCCAGGCACAGGTGATATACAGCTGACTTTAGCGCAAAAAGTTCCAGTCTCAGGCGCGGTGTTGGTATCGACTCCACAAAACGTAGCCTTGATTGACGTAAAAAAAGCGGTGGACATGTTCCAACGAGTGAACGTGCCTTTGTTGGGTATGATTGAAAACATGGCTTACATGATCAATCCAGCTAACGGCGAAAAAATGCAATTGTTCCCGAAAGGCGAAATGGATACTTACGCGGCTTCGAAAAATATTCCGAAGTTAGGCGAAATTCCATTCAACCCGTCTGTGGGTTTAGCATGTGAAGCTGGTATTCCGATTGTTGAAGCCAACAGCAACGGTGCTGAAGCACAAGCGTT
>JBJTMR010000170.1:0-2472 GCA_046070625.1 Bdellovibrio sp.
TTCAGTCAGTGTCACGACACCTCCCCATATCGTCGGCGTGTTGTGACTGCCATAAAGATCCACCGTAATAAATGGCAAAATATTGGCAGGTAAGTAAAAAATCAGCGCCGTTAACGAAAAAATAACGGTGCGCCAAGAATCTCCCTTGGCAATTTTATTCCGGGTGCCACAATGTTGACAGGTGACGTATGAGCTTGCGTTACCCGATACGGGAATTTGATGATCACAAACCTTACAAAAAATAGGGGAGTCATTTTTCACAGTCATTTAGAATTTGATATTGGATAGGTTTAAGAACGCCATTGTTAGTTTCTTCGTGCGAACAAGCGGTCAGACCGACAAGTAAATCTGCTAGGGCTTTAAAAAGGACAAAGTCGCCGGCCTTTGAATTCGGAGGTCGAATCGCAATTTGTCCAAGAGGGCTGAGGGAAACATTCATAAAGATGTTGAAGGTGGTGGATATGTGATCGGGACTGATTCGATGTATCGAAAATTCTTGAGAAAGGTTTTCATGGCAGCTCGGGTGATATTCTTCATTTCCTGCGACCAACTGAAACATAAGAAGACTGCATGGGGTCAGCAAAAAATCATGGCGCCCGCAGCTATCCTCAATGATCTGTAGCAAGGGTTTACTTCTTTGTGAGTATAGAACATGACCGGTGGTCAGGAAGATATTGTCGTTGTAGTCAATAGATCTTCCCGATGACAAACTATCTGAATAGTCCCCGGCATCAAAACAAAACAAATCCGCTACTTGCTGGCCTAGCGGATCAATGACTCGCAGGTATTGATCTTTCTTCAAAAAGAAGCAGCTTGCTGATTGTGGAGCAATAGTTACGATCTCTATAACTTGGCTCCTTTGTGAAACGGACAAATCCAATCATCCGTGTTGTTTCGTCCTGAAAACTGGATCGGCTCCCAAACGTCGTTATATTTCTCACTCATTGGATTTACACTTCCTTGAAAGAGCAGATCGCGTTGTCGGTTTGCCTGAATCATGGGTTGATAGCGATTTCTCCGTGCCAATTCCTTGAATTGTGCATAGACATTAAAAACTAACGTTGGATAGCGCAAGCGACGGGACAGTCGAGAACTATTTGCATGAAGACCTACGACAAAGAAGGCCGTGCCATCCAGACAAAAGCAAAAGTTTTTGTCTTGCGGATCATCGCTAAAAGCGGGATCCCAACTTGGTTCAATATCGGGCACTCCTGTTAAATAAGAAAGCTCTGCCCATAAGCGTTGTTCGAACTCTTGTTCATTCATATCGCGGAGTTCCGGGAAGACCCCAAAAAAACTTAATTCAAGGGAGCCACTTTTTTTTTGCTCGTTTCGAAAGGACAAAAGATCTTTGGCAAGTTGGGCACTGCACATGCCGGCTCCCAGGGTGCCATAGACACCGGACCGGAACTGCCGGGTCCTAAGAGTTTTTAGCGCGGAGATACAAGGATAATTGTCTCGAGAGACGAGCGCGATTATATCTTGTTCAAATTCTTCGAGAATAGGTTCTGCTTCCATCCCGCCACGCTAGCGAGATAACGCCCCCGAGGCCAAGGTAAAATCACGCGGTTGTGGTTTAGCAGCTGCGAGCTCTATCTTTTGTAGACAATCATGAAGAACTTTAACTAATCAAAACAGTATGGATTTAAAATGTGTAAAAAAGGAGTTTATATGAAACAAGCCTCCAAAAGCACATCCCACACCTCTAAAGAAAAACGCATGGCCTCGCATATTAAAGCGAGCGAAAAAGCCAGTGGAAAATCATCGAAAAGATCCGAACAAATAGCCTGGGCAACGGTAAACAAAAACAGAAAAAGCGCCGGGGCATCGAAAAAAAGCAGAACGCATTGATGGGAAAGCACTTAGGGTGTAATCTTTTTTTTGATGAATACGGGTAGTGAACACGTTCTCAAAAATCTTTATTGGATCGAAGACCTATTGCCTCCGGGTTTTGATTGTGTGCCGAAGCATGGCGGGCTTGCATATTATTTTGATATGAAGCTCGTGCTGATATTGGTGGAGCGCCGTGGGATTTATGAGCACAAAGGTATCAGCTATCCTTTTGAACTTTGGAATGGCGCTATTTTTCCAGTTAAGAAAATCGCGCAGAATGCTTTCTTTTTAAAATATTTGTTCCTAGAAAATCATCCCGTGAATAAAGACTGGCTTTACATCCCTGCGGAATCCGACAATTTTGAGGAAGAAGTAAAGCAGATGATGCGCGAGATTGCCAAAGGGAATCCTCTTTTGGGGTTGGCGATGAGACAGGATAAGTCTTTATTATCACCGGATCAGACTCCCGTGCCTAAAAAGAAGGCTCCCAAAAAAGCGAAAGCCAGCAAAAAGAGCGAGAATGCTTTTTTCTTGTCGATCGCAAAAAAATCGACGCCCAAGTAAACGAGGACAAAAAAACGTCCTCGTCGCTGAAGAATCACAGATCCGTTTTGAGGATTAGGTATAAACACAAATAGA
>JBJTMR010000171.1:0-3169 GCA_046070625.1 Bdellovibrio sp.
ACAGCACTTTTAATGAATCGAATCTGTTTTGGCATAACCTAGGCTATCAAAGCCCGGATCTTTTCGCAATTCTCAGAACGTAAATCCCCATCCTGATAACGCACCAAAGCCTAAACGCGTCAGATCAACTTTAAGCCCAATTGAGCCGCGGCAAGACTTTTGAACACGGGACTTAAGAACAACGATCGGCTTAAGGACCATTGGGGGATCAAGCTGGTTACATTTTAAGCAAAGAAAGAGGACCTTTATGACGCCAGCTCAACTCAAACTCTTCGGAGAAAACCCGAAAACCTATTCAATTAGTGATTTTTTAACTCTCGGCAAAGACTCCAATTGCCAAATTCAACTTGTCGACGAAAATCTTGCTGATCGCCACTGTCGTCTGGAGCGCAAAGACGAATCTTTTTGGCTCCGTGACCTGCGCACCCCTCAGGGAACTTTCGTCAACGGGGCGCGCATCATGGAAGCCGTCCTGCAGGAAGGTGACATCATTCGCGTTGGCTCCCAAGAACTCATGTTCACGCAACAAACTGAAGACACCACCGGATTTCCCATAAAAAGTCGCAATGAAGTTTGGAATGAAGAGCTTCAAACCCTTCGCCACGTTGCTAAAACAGATTTCCCCGTATTGATCCTGGGCCCCTCGGGAACCGGTAAAGACGTCATTGCGCAAGCTCTTCATGCAGAAAGTCTGCGTAAAAACGGAACTTTTATGAGCGTGAACTGCAGTGCTTTGAGCGAAACTTTGATTGAATCTGAATTATTTGGTCACATCAAAGGCAGCTTCACAGGCGCCATCAACGATCGTAAAGGAGCTTTTGAAGCCGCCCGCGGTGGGACTTTATTTTTGGATGAAATCGGAGATTTGTCCTATGCCCTCCAGGCAAAATTGCTTCGCGCTTTAGAAAATGGCGAAATCCGCCCAGTGGGGTCAGACCGCAACATTAAAACTGATGTACGTATTCTTGCAGCAACCCATCAAAGTTTGCCAGAAAAAATTCGTCAGGGGACCTTCCGTTCTGACCTTTATTTCCGCCTCAACGTTGTTACAATCACCCCTCCAGCATTGGCTTTTCGAATGGAAGACTTTGATGAGCTTTTATATGGATTTGCCAAGAAGATGCGCGTACGTTTTTCCTTCAACGCGATTGCGCGTTTGAAAAAACACCCTTGGCCAGGAAATATTCGTGAACTAAAAAATCTGGTTTCAAGAGCCGCCGCAATTTATCCACGCCAACAGATTGAAGAGCAACACATTGAAAAGCTCTTAGATAAAACGCTTATCAATTCCCCAAGTGACGATAACGTGAGCAATGATTTACCCGTCATGAAGGAAATAGAAAAACAGATGATTATTAAGCGTTTAGCCGCAAATCGTGGCAATCAGCGACGTACGGCTTTGGATTTGGGAATGCCTAAGAGCACACTCCATGATCGCTTGAAGTATTATAATATTAACATCGATAGCTTTAAGGCTTAATGACTGCGGTTTTGATGAAAATACGACGAACTTTTCCCTTGGTAAGGATTTTATTAATTTCCTTACGCAAGCGATCGTTCATAAGTTGTTTTCCTTCCCCTGTGGATATCTGATCGAAGGTCATGTCTCCGATCGTTCGCAGGAAAAGATCTTTCACTTCGGGCTCGCGGTCTTTGATTTCTACAACGACCTCAGAGTCCGTGCCCTCCACGAAAAACTCAAACGCTCCCATTGGGTTTGTTCCCGATGTGGGCGAACGACGCAGATTTACAATCATCTTTTTGATGACGAACATATTTTGTTCAGTGCGGGTGGAATCGTAGAAGGTTTCCACCTCAGTCTTGGGGTCGTAAAAATATTTTTCTTGCGCCCATTCTTCCAGACTTGAAACAAACAATTCCTCTGAAGAAGGAAGCAATTTATGTGTAGCTACTTTGAAAACAACCACTGCGCCGCCAACGGTCACCAGCACCAGCCCCACAAAAGCGAGCTTCTTCATTAAAGGAAAGCTTTTAAAAGAGCTGAGTCCACGCGAAAGAGCCCCCCCTGCGGTGACTCCAATTTCTTTAAGCCACGCCAGAAGATTTGGTCCTGCATGACGAATATTTTCACGTGCAGATGCTTTAAGTTTTCGTACACTTAAACGTAAGTTCAATCGAGCTAATTTTATTTTAAAGGCGATCCTGGGAACTACAGGCAACACGGTCGCCAATTTCTTACGCCAACCTGTGCTTTCTTTCCAATGTTCTATTTCATCTTCCAGATGATACTCAAGATCCACTTCCTCTATGACGACGGCCAAAGATGGATCATCGGGGCCAATCTCGCTGAGTGACTTGGCGAACTCCGGATCTTCCTCTGCCAACATAGAATCAAGACTCTCTAAGGAAATTAATTCCTCGGAGTTTTCCGCCTCAGGTGTGCCCTCAGGTTTTTGATCCTCTACTTTGGTCGTGGTTTCGTTTTCAGCCAAATGTACTCCCCCAGGACAATTGTAAGAAAAGAACTAAATCAGTCGCAAGAACAATTTATAAACAAGCCCTCTTCAGATAAACTAATTCAATCAGGAGTCCATTAATGAAAGTTTTAAATCTTGTTGGTGTGTTGTGTTTGAGTCTAGTTGGCTGCGCTAACTTCCAAAGATCTACGAACAGTGGCTATAACTCATCCGGCGTTCGCTATAGCGATCAGGGTCAGCGCGACCTCATGAGGGACAAAACGGTCCGTCAAACCGCTTATGAACTTGGAAAAGACCCCTCGTACCTAAACGAAAGTGATCTTGAACAAATCCGCAATCGCCAAAAAGTTCGGGAGTTAGAACGCACCCTCAGTTCACGTAAAGAAAAAGAACAGTATTCCAAGGTTCTTCCCTGGCTAAAGGGTGACGAAGAAAAGATTGCGTTCCTATCAGTACCCAGCATCGAAGGTCGCCAACAATGGATTAATAAAACCAATCTCTGGGAGCGTTCTGCAGCCCCAAAGGCTGAAATGAAGGAAATCCTAGATACCCAAGATATCGCCGTCGGTATGCCACAAGAATATGTCCGTAAATCCTGGGGTGATCCTCTGGCAGTCGAAGTTTCTGGAAATCCTATTTATAAGAACGAACGCTGGAAGTATGAACGCTTTACGACGTCCCCAGAAGGGTATCGCAAAGAAACTCGAATGGTTTATTTCGAAGGCGGTCGA
>JBJTMR010000172.1:0-2842 GCA_046070625.1 Bdellovibrio sp.
GAAAAAATTGAAGACATGGCGGCTATGTCTGGCAAAAGTCCGGATAAATACATTGATGAGTTGTACTACCGTATTAGCAAACTCTTTGAAAATCTAAAAAACCACAAAACTGAATAGCCTTAGTGTTCAGCACCCCAACGAGCCATCATCTCTAGCACATCGCTAAGGCTTTTTCCTTTGGTAGTGAGGAAGTATTCCACGCGTGGTGGAATCTGATCAAAAACCTCGCGCTTGATAATTTTGTCATCTTCCAGTTCGCGCAGTTGTAATGTCAAAACGCGTGCTGAAGGATTTCCCGAGAGCCTTTGCAATTCATTAAACCGCTTTTTCCCGGACAGAAGATTGAACAGAATCATAGGTTTCCATTTGCCTCCAATAACCTGCATTGTTTTTGTAACAGGGCATGGGGCAGGTTTTGACTTTTTGGCCTTTTCTGTAACCATATGAAACTCCTGGGGTTATTTAATATAGGTACAGTTACAAAATAGTGCGTACTTACCTAATGTAACCTATAGGAGTAGTATAGCATAAGTTCTTACTAAAGACATACCAGAACAGGAGATTCTTATGATCGCAGTAACAGGTGCAACCGGACATTTAGGTCAACTCGTCATTGCAGAGCTGATCGCTAAAGGAACAAACCCTAAAGAAATCATCGCGATAATCAGAAATCGCGCAAAAGCCCAGAACCTTATTTCTAAGGGAATCGAAATTCGCGAGGCTGACTACAAATCCGAGGAAGCGTTAGAAAAAGCGCTGACTGGAGTAAATCAACTGGTGATGATCTCAGGAAGTGAAGTAGGTCAACGCGTGCAACAGCATACGAATATTGTGAATGCCGCAAAAAAAGCCCACGTGAAATACATCGCTTACACAAGTATCCTTAAAGCGGATACTAGCAAGATGCTTTTGGCCAAAGAACATCTTGCGACGGAACAATTAATCCAGGCGACGGGTATTCCATACTCCTTCCTGCGCAATGGTTGGTATATTGAAAATTACACCGAGCAACTTAAAGGTGCGCTAGAGCATGGGGCCATCGCGGGAAGTGCAAAAAATGGAAAAATCAGTGCGGCGACTCGCGCCGACTATGCTGCTGCGGCGGTAGCGGCTGTGAAAAAAGCCGCCCCCCATGCGATCTATGAATTAGGTGGCGAGGCCTTCACTATGTCAGAACTTGCAGCTGTGGTTTCTCGGGTCAGCGGTAAAAAAGTCGAATACAAGGATCTTCCGTCTTCGGAGTATGCTCAGATGTTGATGGGCTTTGGTGTACCTCAAGGTTTCGCTGAAGTATTGGCGGATTCAGATATTGGTATTACTCGCGGTGACCTATATACCGAAAGTACAGATCTAAGAAACCTGATCGGTCGTGCGCCAGCATCTTTGGAATCGGCAGTGCAAGCAGCTGTCACCAAGATCTAGGAGTTTAAATCTGACTTTTCATGAAGTTTGTAGTAAGCTTCGAATGAAAAGGTGCAGATATGAAATTAGTTTCCTGGAATGTGAATGGCCTCCGATCAGTTCATAAAAAGAATTTCCGTGAGTGGTTTGAAAAGGAAAAGGCGGATGTTGTCTGCCTTCAAGAAATCAAAATCACTGACGAAGCAATTCAAAAAGATGACGGCTTTTATCATCCGGCGAAATATCACTCTGCCTGGGCTTTTGCTGAAAAGCCCGGGTATTCTGGATTAGCTCTTTATTCTAAAAATGAACCCGATGACGTCCGAGTAGGCATGGGGATCGAACAATTTGACCGTGAAGGACGCTGGTTAGAAGCTGATTTCGGTCCGATCACTGTGGTAAATAGTTATTTCCCGAACAGTCAGCGAGAGCACACGCGCTTGCCGTTTAAACTGGAATTTTGTACGGCAGCAGAAAAACGTCTTCAAGCTTTGCGCAAAAAAGGCCGTGAAGTGGTCATCTGTGGTGACTTTAATATTGCTCATAAAGAAATTGATTTGCGCAATCCTAAAACCAACACCAAGAATGCAGGATTTTTGCCAGAAGAGCGAGCCTGGATGACTCGATTTTTAGACAAACTTGAATGGGTGGATGCTTTCCGAAAGTTCGAGCAAGGTCCCGAGAACTATACTTGGTGGAGCTATCGCCCTGGCGTCAGAGAGAAAAACATTGGATGGCGATTAGACTATTTCTTAGTAAATAAAGAGGCTTCAGATCGCCTGAAGGCGGCAGTTCATTGTCCTGACGTTATGGGCTCAGATCATTGCCCTGTGCGTTTGACTTTGAAAAAGTAAACAAACGATTTTCTTATTCCGTTGCTTGCATGGCGAAGCAATTCTAAACTCTCGGCATGGAACACGCTTTTCTTACTTTTATGCACACCGTTTTCGTGGGGTTTGTTGCTCTGTTTGCTCCCGTTAATCCTTTGGGGACAGCATTGATAGTTGAGCCCTTTTTGAAAAACCTACGAGATGAGGACCGTCGTCGGGCGGCCGCTTCAATTGCATTTTATTGTTTGGGTTTAAGCGTCGTGGTCACTTGTTTTGGTGGTCTCTTTTTTAGTTTCTTTGGAATTTCGATTCCCGTTGTGCAAATGGCGGGTGGATTTTTGATCTGTAAAATGGGTCTATCTGCTTTGTCTTTGACGAATCATGGTGACGGAGAAAAAGAGGCCAGACCGATTTCATATTCGGGTGAAAGTATTAAAGGCATGCTGTTCTATCCGTTAGCGTTCCCTACCACAATGGGTGGCGGCACGATTTCAGTTTTGTTGGCACTAAGTGCGAATAACTTTAATACCTCAAGAGATGAACAGATTCTAAACCAACTGGCCTTAGTGCTCGCTTGTATCTTGATGTGTGCTTTAGTGTTTATTTGTTAT
>JBJTMR010000173.1:0-2366 GCA_046070625.1 Bdellovibrio sp.
GTATAGAAATCACGAGGTAAAGCATCCACCTGACGAATAGCTCTTCGTTGATAGCCATCCAGGGAGTAGCTGATCACTGAACTTGAAGGAAGAGTAACCTTTTTCAAGTTACCCAACTGGTTGTACTCATAAGACGTCGGAGTTGCAGATCCAACTTGCTTGCTGATCATCTCTCCGTTCGCGTTATAGCTATAAGTATTAGTGTTATAAGTTAAAATACGATCCTGATCATCGTAAGTCGCCGTAAATGCAGTGCCCGCAGTCACACCGCTAGTGCGATTACTGTTAGAATCGTAGTTATACGAACTGTACGCAGCGCCACCTTTAGTAACTGTTTTTAGTCGTCCCGCACTGTCGTAAGTGTAAACATACGCCGTCGTCACACCACCGATAGTTTCTGATTTTTAATCGGTTGTCGGCCTATACGTTTCTAATCTTGGGCACATTCTGAGCATTTCAAAATAAAAATATACTCAGCTGCATCACTACAGATACCACACATACACTCAGGAGAATCTTTCTTCCCACCGCAGAAAGATTCCCAGAAAAAATCATTAACAAGGTAATACCGAAAATTGCCAGATAAGAAAGAGAAACGCATATCTCTGCATTCTTCAGTAAAGTGGTGATGACTTCATAACTCCTGTCAGAGATCTGCTTATCGAAAAATAGGTCTCTGACCGGAATATAGTGATACAAATATCCTCTGGCGGACCACAAGCAGAAGTGACTGACGACCATCATTGCCAATAGCACTACTTCTTTGATTGACACTTGTGAAGGTCGCATCACTTCTCCTCATCTTCCTGAAAGATAGTTAAACTTGTCTCGCGCTGCATTGCCTATATCGTGTCGATGAACTTAGTACATTCAAAATGTTAAAGTTTTTAAGATCTTGAGCATGCTGCAGCTCATGGGACGCAGCCGAAACATAATCACTAACTCTTTCAGCAGAACCACTACAAGAGTTTTTATCTAACTTATCAAAGTCCAGTAAAATTGAATTAGGGCCGTATGTAAAACCAAAGTAGGCGGAAGGCAGAGACCTGTTAGTAAACTGCGGATTAATGCCAACAAAAAGCTCAGGCCGTTGAGAAGCCAAATAAGCCAATGCCTGATCGAGGTCTTCTTGAGTCAGTCCTGTTGGATCAAAACTGTTGATCGGATCATTGGCAACATACCCAAAGAGATTCGTATCCCCACCATTAAATCTAAATTCTTCAAATCAATTTGAAAAACTCTAGAGCAACGGATAGTCCCAAATATTACTGAATTTAATTAAATTTTTTGACAATATTCTGGCACCATCTCGGAAAGCGGTGCCAGAATTTAAATAAATATTAAGGCAAGAAGGATCTGTTTCTTATTGCCATTGAAGGACTCTCTATATAATCACTTGGCATTAAAAATTGTTCAAATTTGTTATTAATCTTCAAACTCGGTAACAGCTTCTGGCCGACAAAAACTAACTATCTCTCCCAAATTTGGATCTCTACCTAGCTTGACCCAATCCGATTCAATCCTCTTTACCACTTCAGAAGTTGAACCTTTCCAAGCCTTAAAGCCACCACCACTGGTCTCAAAGCCTGCCTTCATCGCGCCTTCACTAAGAAGCGATGAGATGACATTTAGAACAAATAATCTGAAGGCATCTTTATCGTTAGTTTCTCTATAATCACTTGCCATGGCATTGAGAAACCAAAGGCCTGTTACATCATTCTCTAGATCTCCAAGTATTTGCTCTCTTAACTTAATTGGTATCAAACTATTCACCTGTAAATTTAATTTTTATCCCTGTCATTCCAGGTATATTGATGTCGATAGTTGGTGGTCCCGAAGCCGAAGACGGTCTCAAGCCAACAACTCCTCCATCAGAGAACCTTACCATTTGTCCTGAATAGTTAGAAGGAGTACTTGGCGTCCCGCCCTTACATAGCCCACTATACATATTTTGAGCCTCTTGTAGACCTCCAGGAACAATTCTTACCCGAGAGCTAGATCCTGCCTCTCCAATCAACTGACCATTCGGCTTTATAGTTGCGACTACATTGGCCGAACCACCAGTGCCGCCGCCGCCTCCCGCGAATGCATCATTTTCCATGACCTGACCAGGTTTTTTTGTCGTTCCTTCGGGGTCGATCCAGTTTACCGGATCATTTTCAACATAGCCAAAAAGATTCGTATCCCCCCCATCAAAACGAATCGGATCCTTACTAGTCCATCTTCCAGATTCCCCATCATACTCACGAGCACCAAACTTCACCAACCCAGTTTGGTAATCATACATTCCACCCGCAAATCCATATGGCTGGAACCCAGGGTTGGTATCACTAACAACACCACCGATATCGTTGTAATCAATTCTT
>JBJTMR010000174.1:0-6809 GCA_046070625.1 Bdellovibrio sp.
GTACGGCGAGACCGCAAAGTCAGTGGGTCGTTTTATCCTGCAAGATTTAAAAATGGTCTCGGCAAAGGTTGATGCCGAGGTTCCAAAAGAACAACGCCAGCCATTTACGGTCATGGTTGATGAGTTCGCAGATTTAGCCCAAGAAGATTTCATTGGTTTCCTCGATCGTGCCAGAAGTTCAAAAATGTCCGTCATCGTTGCTCACCAGGAGATCTGCGATCTGCTACGAATCAGCCCCGAGTTTGCAGGGCGACTGATGGGGAATACGTCAACCTTGTACGCCTTCTTGCAGAAACGCCCAGAGAGTGCAGAAATGATCTCGGCCATGGCCGGAACACGGAAAGCGTGGAAGGAAACAGTTCAATCTTCAAAGATGCTATGGTTCGATGTACCGACGGGGAATAAATCTCTTCGCGAAGTCGAAGAGTTCGTGATTCATCCGAACGTGATTAAATCTTTGCAGGTCGGGAAGTGCGTTTGTGTGAAAAAGTATCCCGAGGCGCGGGCGTATTTGGTGAAGGTAAACAGTGACTAAACGATGGTAATGAAGGTAGATTTTAGGCAAAAAAAACCCCAGGCTTCGATCACCTATATTTCAAGGGAGAGGAACTTCCTGGGGACTACATGGATAATATCGGTCTTTTGGGAGATAAATGCAAGTCCAATTTAAGAAAACACGTCTCATTTCGAGAATTTCTAAAGAAAGATTAAGTAGTTACGGATATTTAGATGGGCAGCCATTAGATCCGGTTATGGCGAAGTACCTATGGAACTGTGCTTTGTCTGAATCCTTATATGAGTCTCTACATTGGTTGGAAGTTTCCCTTAGAAATAATATTCATACGGCTGCAGTAAATGCATGGGGCTATTCATGGCTGACCAACGGTCAACTATTGCAACCTGAACAGCGACTCGTGGATGAAGCTCTGGAGCGGCTTCAAAAGGAAGGAAAGAAAACGAATCCAGAAGACATCACTGCGGCATTAAATTTTGGTTTTTGGACGTCATTATTTCGCAAGGATTACGAATACAAACTGAGACCAATATTACCCAAGATGTTTCCATATGTGACACCTGCTTCAGATCGTACGCGAAAGGTCATTTCAGACAGATTGAATACAATCAGAAAGTTTCGTAATCGAATCTTTCATTTTGAACCAATCATAAGCTACAAGCCGGATATTCGTTACGGCGAGATTAAGCAAACCATAGAGTGGATGGCGCCGGAGTTAGTTCCTTTTCTCGAATTGAACTGTGGTTTTTCTTCCGAGTTTTCCAAGGGGGAAACTCACTATTCCGCTGAAGTTAAGAAAATTTTAGACTCCATGGAGTAGTGAGTTGTTTGGAGCAAATTCTTAAACTATAAAGAGCGCCAACAATATGGAGTCTTTTTTGTATGAGTAATAATAAAGAAAAATCTAATAGCCTGGGGCGGGGTTTGCTGAAGGCTCTAAAAGAAATTGCCTTGTTTGAGGGAGGAAAGGGGAATTTGCGAACGACATCTATTGAAAAACCAAATGTGTCTGTTGATTCTCTTCTTAAGGGCATTGGGTGCAATATGATGGCCGAGGAGCCAAAGGATTTGTCGCCAGAAGAGTGCCTGGTCGAATTGTCACACCATCTTTTGCAAGATACAAAAGCATTGGTGCTTGCGATAGGTGCAGTGACTGCTCATGCAGACGTTTTCAGCCCTGAGGCAATCATGAGAGCAATGCAGTCTCGAAAGTGTGACTTCAATGTCGTTGGGGCTCTGATGATAAAAGCAAGTGAGGAGCGCTTTCGGAAAGTGATTGAGTTTTGTCGAGAACAGAAGTTCGCATCCCCGACACCCTCTAAGACTCTTACATTCGCGTTTAATATCGGACAAGCTGAGGCTGATAAGGAATTCCAGGTTTTCGGAATTGATATCTCTCGACTAGGTCCTGTTGATGAGAAAAAGATTACTAAACCGGAATTTTTTCCGAGGTAATGAGACATATTCTTGTCACAAAAATATAACTAATTTGTGACAAGAATCTAGTGTTGTCGTCACGCAAGTCCTTGAAATAATTTTGAAAACATAAAAGATATGCTCAGGAGGGGTTGGGCGATCATTCAAGCGTTTCCGGCTCTGAATTTGTCTTGGCAATGTCTGAGTTAACGCTCCTGTTTTTATACCGCTCACTCCGTTGCGACCCCTTAATCGCCGCCGTACACAGTCTTCGCTTTGCAGGCTTCACGCCAGGCGCTTGCAGCTCCTGTCATTCGCTCTGCCGCTCCGTCTGAGTCGGGGTGTGGGCCGCTGCCTGCGCTCGCTTTTCCCTTTTCAAGGTTCCCGAGCCTTCGGTGAAGGAACCTCGAAAGATGGAAAATAACAAAACAGGAGGCAATATGAACTCAGAACTTCAACAACAACTTAGAAATCTTGCGCTTAAGCGTACAATTCCATTCTGCTACTCTTGCTATCAGCAAGCGCCAACTGGTGTTTGTAAATCATGTCATTCCGATGATCTTATGAGACTCTTGCCTGGCCATGGGTGTGAGTACGGTCTTGATTGGGCAATAGCTGCGATTCTGCGCGAAGAACTAACGCCAGTGGATACTGAAGAGGCGTTCCAGGAGTCTGTGCGATCATGCTATCCGGAGGAAGTTCAAGTTGGGTGGATGTCTTTTGATGCTGTGACTGTGATGAAAGAGATGGATCCTATTTCTTGGGATCTTGCTATGTCGGAATGGCTGGATCAAAAGGTCCAAGAGGAAAATCTTGTACCTTCCGGAGGGAAGTACTTCAGTCGCGCAGATGTTGAGGCCCTAATACGATAGGGCTTCTGTTTTTGTCATCGCTTGAAGACACTTGAATTTCTTATATTTTCAAGAGATTGAATGAACTCATCAATTGGGATGGTCCTAGCAGAATTACCTGTATCAGCATTAAATACCTTTACATGATCCGTATGTTGTAAGTTGTGTTTTTGATTGGGGTCATAAAGTTCCAGAAGTTCTTTTTCACGAACGACTACATCTAAGAGATCGCTCATTAGTTTTTCTCTTGCCGGCTCTTGTGACCATTTCTGTAATTCAATATTAACATAGGCCTCTACTTCCCTGGCAGATCCCACCGTGCCAAGTGCACCAGCGATCAATCGCAATTGATCTTTTGTGAAATCAAGAGATCCTTTTCCAGGTTTAACATTTGGAGCAAGATGTGTAATCGCTCGATTGATCAAGTCACGAAATGCTTCCAATTGATCTAAAGTTTTTGCATGCACACCTCCTTAAACTTAACGGCATTTGGCAGCGGTAAGTGAAGTCATTTTGTAAAGGGAAGCGTCTTAAACAGAAGCATGAAACATAATGCTATTTTTGTGCTTCGTAAATACATAAAGTTTATCAATAAACATGACGATGTTGATAAAACAGAGGTTTTATAATGAGAGATACTATACATGGTGCCAAATGGTGGAAGTTCGATTTTCATGCACACACTCCCGCCTCGCATGACTACGGAAAAGGAAATCAAGCATTGAAAAGTATTAGTCCTCGTGAGTGGCTAATGAATTTTATGGCCAATGAAATCGATTGCGTGGCGATTACCGATCACAATACTGGTGGATGGATCGATCAATTAAAGCAGGAGCTGGCGAAGTTGGAGGAAGAAAAGCCGACTGGATATAGAAAGCTTTTCCTTTTTCCCGGAGTCGAGTTAAGTGTGCACGGGGGAATTCACCTCTTAGCTATCTTTGATCCTTCTAAGGGCACCCAAGAGATTTCAACTCTTTTAGGAAGAGTTGGATACAACGGCACATTCGGTGAAACGGCGACTTGCACGAATAAGTCATTTGTGGAAGTGGTTGAGGAAGTGTTCAAAATGGGAGGTATTGCAATTCCTGCCCATGTAGATAAACCTTGTGGGCTGCTTTTACTCCAGGGAGTTCCTAACTTAGGACCTACTCTTAAACAGAATCTACAGCTAGATGGACTACTTGCGATTGAATTGTGCGATCCAACGTATAAGAAGCCAGAAATCTACAACGAATTGAAGATTCAACTATCAGAAGTTCTCGGTTCCGATAGTCATGATTTAGAGAGCGTAGGTCGCGGTTTTACGTGGATCAAAATGGAATCACCAAATTTTGATGCTTTAAGGCTTTCGCTACATGACGGTGAAGACGGCGTCGTTCGATCCGATAGCGGAACAAAAAATCCAAATGATTTGAGTAATAGATTTTACATCAAAGGTATTACTGTTTCGGACGGGCATAAAGCCGGGCGAGGAAGCCCTCTGGTAGTTAATTTCAGTCCATGGTTTACCACGCTAATCGGAGGACGGGGGAGTGGTAAATCAAGTGTTTTAGGATATCTTCGAATAGCGTTAAAACAATCTAAAAATTTGACAGGCCCACTGCAAAAAGACTTTGAGAACTTTTGTCAAATTTACGGGCGTGAAAAATCGGGAATGCTCACCGACAAAACTGAAATAAAAATCTTAGTTCACAAAGATAAGAGAGACATCAGTCTTGTCTGGAGGTCTGGTGTCTGGAAAGAGTTCCACTGCGCAGAAAATGGAGAACTTGAAGATAAGGGTGATCCTGGTGATATCGATGTGCGATTTCCGATACGAATTTATAGTCAAAAGCAATTGTTTGAGATGACGAAGGATCCTAGTGTGATTCTTCAGTTAGTAGATAGTCAAGTCGACAAAAGAAAATGGCTAGATAACTTACATTCACTAGAGTCGCAATGGATGGATCTTACGAGGCAATACCGAGAGGTATCATCTAGCTTAGATTCGATGTCGACGTACCTCAAAGAGCTTGACGATGTAAATATCAAAATCAAAGTATATGAGGAATCAGGACATAGGGAATTGTTAGAAAAGTACAGTAAGTCAAAGTCTGCAGTGGCGGAGGTTGATTCGAGTCTAACGGTACTTGGCAAATATGCGGGTGAGTTTTCTGAATTGGTTAGTCGTCTGCCGAAAGTTGATCTGCCTGATAGTCTGGACGCATCGTCTATTCTACAAATGCAACAATCCCTCGATAGGTATAAGGAGATCTGTAAAGCTATTCGTGACGCATCAACTAACCTCGCTGCCGTAAAGAGGGAGTTGTCGGAAGCTTTTCAGAAAACTGAATGGGCAACTAAACATGTTAATATTCAAGCTGAATACGAATTGCTGGTAAAGAGGTTGATCGAAGCTGGAGAGAAAGATCCGAATGGCTATGAAAAGCTTGTTAAAAGCAAGACGGACCTTGAACAAAAATGTAAATTGAGGGCGACCCACGAAGAAAGCAGAAAGTTGCTAGTCGGTAAGATGAAGGATAAGCTTGATGAAATTAAGAAGCATCAAAAACTTCTTCGTGAATTAAGAATGGATGTTATCAGCAAATGGAATACCGGAATAGTAGGGAAATCCATTCGAATTAAGTTGATTCCGTGTGGTGATATTGAGGGCGCCGAAAGCAATCTCCGAATGTTGATTCGAAAAACTGGCAGTGAGTTCGCGAAAGATATCTATAGTCCTGCTGATGAGGCTGGGGCTGAGGTTGGAATTCTTTCAATGCTGAAAGTTGATGGAAGTAAAGACGCGACATTCGATGATGTTTTAAAATTGCGCGACAATATGATTAAAGAGCTCTTTTCGACCGAATCAAAAGTTCTTTCAAAAAGATTTATATCGCACATCTTACAAATGAAGCAGAATAACCCCGATGATATTGATAAAATTCGAATCTGGTTTCCAGAAGACTGGATTTCGCTATCTCTAGTGCGAGGTGACAAGACCGAAGACATCGAGTCCGGATCCGCAGGGCAACGAACTGCCGCAATGTTAGGGCTACTATTGGCGATGGACGGGGGACCTCTTATAATCGATCAACCTGAGGACGATCTCGATACTCGTCTAATTTCAGACTTGGTAGTGAATGGAATTCGAAAACTGAAAGGTGCGCAGCAGGTTGTCGTTGTTACTCATAACCCTAATATTCCTGTCAACGGCGGAGCCGAGCACATTGTTGAGTTAAAATATCAGAGAGGCCAAATTCATGCGGCTTCGGCGGGAGGACTCCAACTGGCAAGTATACGGCTAGCTGTTTGTGATATTATGGAGGGTGGTCGCGAAGCGCTTGATAGGCGTTACTATCGCGTTGCGAAGGCACTGGCTGACGTGAAAACTAGATCATCATAACCTGAGGGGCTAAAGGATATTCGAAAATCGGACGATCTCGGGTCTCCATTCAAAAATAAGTAGGTTTTATAGTTGGCTTTTCGATTGCTTGAAGCTGGTTAAGAGATTTTTGGATGGAACAACGTAAAGTAGCAGTATATTTGGTGGACGAGGTCCTATTGGAGCGGCTTACTCTGTACGGTCTTGCCGAGACATTTTTTATTGATAGAAACTTTCACGCTACATTCTATTGCGAAAAGATGTTGGCATTCTCTGTTAAAAGAAATGGTAATTTCATTGAAGTTCTTAAAGAAAATCAGAACGGTGAATTGCGATCCGCGGTGCTTATTCTGCAACCAGCCAGTCGCAAGTTAAGAGTTGTCTCAGATTGGAACGAAGTGGCTCTTACAAGCGAAGAGTTTGGTGATCAAAGTCTGTAAACTAATACCAAATTACTCCGATAAGCCCTTGAAGCATTTCGATTCGAAGGGGCATCATGAGTTCGAAAACAGCAGGCCGCCGAGGGCCAAATCCTCAACAACTTCAGGCCATCGAGGCGACGGAAGGACCAGTGCAGATTATTGCCGGTCCAGGATCGGGTAAGACGTATACTCTCGTTGAACGAATCGTACATATCATTCAAAAGCATGATCTCGAACCTAAG
>JBJTMR010000175.1:0-6870 GCA_046070625.1 Bdellovibrio sp.
GAAAGCAAAGAGCGTTTTTTGATGGGCTTTAAGACTTTGATGGATAAAGAGCTTTTGGAGGAGTTTTATCCGACCAAAGTCATGTTTCGATATGGAAAAGATTATCGCTATTACCGACCAAGTCGCATCGCTTTGGAAGAAACATGACTTTGGTCGGATAAAACTCCTCCAAAAGCTCTTTATCCATCAAAGTCTTAAAGCCCATCAAAAAACGCTCTTTGCTTTCAATGCCAATATCCCTGCGACAGAGCATGAGCATATCAAGGCCAGTTCCAACTTTTTGAAAGTGAGCCATGAGATATTTGAGGATTTTTCCAGCCTCTTCGGCGTACTGATATTCAGTGTATTCAATATTAGGGAACTCAATTTTATAATTAAAAGGAGTCGAGCAGTCCAACTCATTGTCGACCGCATAAGCGATGAGCTTTGAGACGGGTAGGTTCCGCTCCATGGAGATCTGCTTTAAAAGTTTTGTCACGTCATTGGGTAAAATCGCGTTGTTGCCAATGAGCGGTTTATTGCTGTTATCCTTTGGCGGTGGTCGGTAGGATCTTCTCATTTGCTCTCTCCGGTCAAAGCGGCTAGCTCCGCATCTTTCTCAGGTGCAAGTTCATGAATCACGCGACCCCAGTCATCGACAGCCCAGTTCAAAGCTTCGTTTCTTTGCACAGTGAGTTTTTCAACGACCTTTCGCAGTCGATTGATCTCTAAAATGTGGCCGTCTTCCACTTTGTTAAGATGATCAATCATTTCTTGCAATTTGGTCACTGCACTGTATTCGATGACGTGAAATACATTGCAAGAACCATAATGGTGTCGATGACTGAATTCGGTATCGACAGAAAATCCGCTATTATCAGTGTTGTCAGTTATCCAAAACTCTCTCGGCTTATCAGGTGTTTTATCCATAATCCTCATCCTCATTTAATTTCTCGATCAATCTTGAGCGCAAAATTGCAAAAGACTTGGGACCTTTAAAGCAAAGACGCACAAAATGTCCCTTAATCTGGACCACTGTCAAAACCATGGACTCATTGCCGTGTCCGATAATTGTCTCTGCTCCAAGTTTTACATTTAAGATCAAAGCGCCGGAGTATTTAGGATCTCTCACTCGTTTCATGGTTCACCCCAAATGAACAAATGCTTGAGCAAAAACCCGTACCATTTAAGACGGTTCATTGATCACCCCAATAAAGCAGGTGAGTGCCATGTTTTAAATAAGCCCAAAATATTGGAAAGCCTAAATTGATTGCGAGCACCACGATGAGAGCCGTCATTTCGCAAGTCCCCGAGGAAGCCAAGCCGGAGGTGCTAATTCTTTTTCTTCATCGGGAAGCATAGGTGGTGCCCAAGCTTTACCTTTAATTGGTTTTTCTGGTGGCGTTGGTTCAAGCTTTCGCTCTTCGGTGATGATCCCTAAATGATCAATCACTTTTAAAACGTAATTCTTCCAAGTGAACTCAACGTGAACCTTTGCTGATTTTTGTGAAAGGTGCCTACTGGCTGGACGATAGGGACCAACACAGTGCCAAGTCCCTTCGAAAAACTTAATCAAGATCGTCTCGCCGTGAGCATCGACCTTTTTTCTAAACTTAATTGGAAACTCTAATGATAACATATGCCTTCATCCCCTCTAAATGTTGGCGGTTAATTCTTTATGGACTTATCTCCTTGGTGGTCTCAAGACGTCCAATGTCTCAAGCAAATCGTGAAACTGATCTTTAAAATATCGAAGCTGAGAAAGTTTGTCGGAAGCTTCAAAATTGCCTCGCTCTTTTTCTTCCCAGACATCAAGCATTTTATGAGTCCGTTTAAGAATTTTATTTAAATCATTTCGGATAACTGTAGGTGTATCTTTCTTGCGTTGACTCATGGACTTATCCTCTGAACACCATCTTCTAAATCACCTTGGTCGTTCGAATGATAGGGACCTTGCCAAACCTCTTCGGCTGCATCAAAAGGCAATTCTTCGCTCTGATCATCTGAATCAAGCTTTGCGAGAGCCTCTTTTTTATTTTTCGCCTCGACAGTCCAGTAAAACCGCGTGCAATAGGTTCGAGCGATGACGAACTTTTTCATGGACTTATCCTCTCGTGGGCTCTCACCATTTCGATAATTTTAAATGCGAGATCATCAGGCAGCGAATGAATTTCAAGGTCCAAAGTATCCGAGCAAGCACGCACGCGGCACCAATTGTCAGAATCATTTAAAAACCCAGTCACTTCGTTTTGTGCTCTTTGCGGTGTGATCGCATCATAGTTAAGACCGGCAACTTTCACGACATCATTGAGACGCTTTGATTTATCCTCATAATATCTTGAAGACTTTTCCGCAGCCTCTTTGCAGATCTGCCACTGTTCTTTAAATTCAGGCAAAAATCTTTTAGCAATATCGTTTGCAATTTTATCGACTGATTTGGTTTGCGAAAATCCTATTTCAGTCCGAGCGCCACGCGGGTAATGGGTTTGCCCTGTGCAATCTGTTGGATATTGTCCAGAAACCTCAGCTTTTCCAGCTTTCCGCCAGGTATCAAAGCGAATAAAAAATTTAGCGCCGAAGTCTGTTAAGATATCGCCGCCATGTTCGTATTGTGTCGGGCCAAGTTCAAAACCCAAAGCCTCAGCAATGGGTTTAATTAATGGATGTTGTTTGTTGTCGCTCATAAATTTATCCGATCCTCATTGGCATCAATACACCTTCATTGTTATCGACTGTGACTCGAATAGGTGAAATCGGATCTTTAAAACTCAATTTGACGACTTGTGATTTATTCCTGCGTGGCTCTAGTCCCATTGAAACCGCTAATTTTAAAAGCAATTCTGGATTCAATCCGACTTCAAAGCTTGCGTCCCAATTGGGAAGGAATTGATTGACGTCTGGATATCTGCCAACATCCATCGTAATTTTCTTACCCTCAATTTTGATATCTTTCTCGGTGATCTCAACACCTACGATAAATCCGTATGGGCTATTTTTTAAAACCGCTTTTAAAAATCCAATCTCATCACGATGGACGTAATATTTTCCGACGATATCTTTTAAATGCTCGTCAGTATTTTTACAGCGTGATAAAATTATTCCGTCCGTGGCTTGGATATATTCTTTTGTGATCTCAACGCATCCCAGATGAAATCTTGTCGGATCTTTGGAAGCTGAATTTTCTAGCATTTTGACGATGGTCTTTAAGGTCTCTTTGTTCATGGACTTATCCTCTCTATTTAAAAATTTATAAATTCATAGACATTGCGCTCATCATTTGGATCTTTCCAAGCGACAAAAATATCATCATTGGGCGCATCGTTTTTTTCCATGATCTCTAAGACCTTGGGATCATCGTGATGGCCGATAAATAAAATATTGCCGGCCCAGTCTTGAATAATGATCTCACTTTTTTTCTTCATGGACTTATCCTCTTTGCAGCGATGGACTTATTCTGTTTGGCAATTTTCATGCGTTCCAAGCCCATTGGAGACAGGGTGAAACTGAGACCTAAAATTAAAATCAAGACTGGCATAATTTTCTCCTCTAGCCACTGTCTCAGTGGTCTAGCAAGTCAGTAACAGTGTTACAATAAAAAAGTAATTAACTAAGTTAAGCAACACACTGCCTCAATCCTTTGAGACAGCATGTTGTCGAGGGGACTAATGAGACAGGCAGTCTGTCTGGTCCACTGAGGTCTCAAGACAGGTCTTAAGATCTGCATTGGACCGATCAAGAGACTGGAAACTAGACGAGACGGCGAGTAAGGCTAGACAGTAAGCAAGAGCGACGATCATATCAGCATCCTACTATTTCATCTGGTTGCCACTGTTCGCATTCTTTAAAACAAGAGCGAATGATTTTCTGATAATACTCTTGTTGACTCTCTGTCGCATGTTTCCAGTCTATTTTATCACTCTCAGCTGAACATTCAGACGAGCAAGACTTATATTTTGTTATTTGATCCTTATAGTTCTGTCGGTCTCTAGCTAAATAACTCATGAGTTTTTCCAGCCGATCGATCTTAGCCTCTAGTCTTGTCGTGTTGTCTGGACTGGCGAGACGAGCGTCAACCTTTGAAGTCACCTCTGTGACTGTGATCTGAGGTGAGGCTTCAGCTTGAGTCGTGGTCTTAGCGCAACCAATGATTGAGACCGCGACGAGCATTAGAATTATATTTTTCATTAGTCGCATCCTAATTCAGGGTGATCGTCGCAATTCAAATTGCAGGGCAACTTATAATAAAACTCATTATCCTTGGCTCTACAGGCATTGAAACAGCTGAGAGACTTCGACCATGGTTTGAGATCATTGCACTGGTCTGTGCATTTATCGACTGCGAGACATCTCATTTTATCGTGGAAGCCAAGGTTTGGGTTTTCTGTATACCCAGCTGAGACGGTGAGACTTGATAATATTAATATTGAGGCGAGTAAATAGCGCATAATTATAGTCCTTTAAAATTAAAAAAAAACCCGAGACCCGGCGAGGAGTCTCAGGTTTTAAGTGAGTAGATCGGTCAAGAGATGATTATTTTTTGGCCTTCATGTTGCCACTGTCTTCATTGAACACCATTCGGTCGACTTTGAGGATAATCGCCTTTGGATCATTCGAAGTTTTCTTGACAGCTTGACCCTTTGAAATCTCCTCACAATTAGTTCTCGACTCATCTTTGCATTCTAAATATGTTGTGGCATTGGCATTGGCCGCATATTGAAGAACGAACAACACAACTGTTGTTACTACTGTTTTCTGTACTTTTGTCATTTTTCACCTCTATAGGTTTAGAGGCATCCGTGCAATTTTGATCGAAACCTCATTATCTCGATCTGTTTTTGTTTATAACAATGTTATTTATTTGACGCAATTAAATTAAGGCAATTTTAGTTGCCTTTCTTTTTCCGTGGATAATTTACAATAAGTTCTGAAAGACGAAAAAGTTTAAAGCATTCTCCGCGCGTTCTTGAGCATCACTCATTGAATTGCAGTTTCCACCGCTCAATAGGCAAACGGGAACATCATCGTAATTTTCATGAAACATGATTTTCCACGAATAGGTTTTATCAGGCTCAAGAGCGGTCCACAGGGCCAAGTGTTTGCCTTCCGGGTTTCCGATGATCCTGTGAGAGATGCCTAATTTTCGATCTAATTTATCTGTGATGATCCATTTACTCGCTAATTTTTCAGTGGCTTTAGATGGCATGATCATTAGACACCTTCCAATATTTCACAAGCTTGAACAACGGTCTCATCGTTTGAGTCGATCAGTTCCAATTTTTCGCAATCACCTTGGGAATAAGTCTCACCTGTATAATTCTCAACGGTTTGAACGGCCATAATTTCAGGACAAGCATTTGAAACGCTAATTATAAATGGGCTCAATAGTGCAATGATTAATAGTTTAGTACGCATAATTAACTCCTCATTGTTAATGCGTAGAGTTAATGCGTTATTCATGCCAAGGTCTTGTTTGCTTTAATTACTTAATACTTTAATTGGAATGGATAATTTATAGACAGGTGACTAATTATTATAACTCTGTTAGTGGTGGGTGGGGTGGCAGTTGGGGCTCTTAGCTCAGATCGAAACGGTTAAACTCCGCAATTGATCGCCGCGACGTCGTCACGTCTCCGACGGGGCGTCGACGCGACTAGCGCTGCTTTGCAGAGTTTAAAGCATAAAAATAGACTTGGCAATGTATGATATGAAGAGTCATTTTGAGGTTTTGCGGCGCGTAAATCAATCGCTATTTATAAATAACAATCAATTTATCGCTATTTATAATTATAAAACGCTATTTATCGCTAATTATCAATCATTAATTACATAATTTAACGCTATTTATCGCTAATTACATAATTGGCCATTAATCATATTTATCATAATTAAAAATAGCTAATCATAATTATAAATACATAACACTGTTATCAATCCCATAAAACTATTTATCACTACCAACCGCTATAGCCTTACGCCCTTAGAGATCTTATGCGTTCCTATAGTCCGTTTAATTCTTAAAGGTTTTTATAAATTATAAAATTATATCAGAGGGGGTACATCAAAAATTAGACGCGCGTAAAATATGGGAGGGGCATGAAACCTAAAATGTGTGCAAAAATTTTTAAAATTTTTTTACAGAAATAACAGAGTTATAATTTGTCGGGAGATGCCCTACCAGAGCCCGTCTCGAGGTGTTCACTTTTGTAACATTACGTTTGACACTCTTCAGCTCAAACGACACTCTCAAAGAATAAAGAAATTAAAGCAAGCGCCAGAGTGGCTCAGTTGGTTGGAGCACTCTTTAGAGTTTTTAGAAGCTCTCTAAAGAGAGGTCGCAGGTTCAAGTCCTGCCTCGGGCGCCATTTTGAGGGGAATTCCACGGATGAGTATTCCATTGCCTCCTGGTGCGAGAAAGCCAGAGGTGGGCACCGTCATGCCCGCTTCGGCTCCGGGACCAAGTGATGACAAGGTTGTCAGCACCGATGCGGTCAATTTTATTTTACAAACCACGTTGCTCCCTGAGCACCGCGAGGACCCCAACATCATTCGTTGGATCTCAAGTTACTTGGTCTGCAGAGATGCAAAGCAAGCTGCCAAGGAAGCTGGCCTCACTCCAAAGAGTGGAGAGAACTTAAAACGCCGTCCTGACATCCACGCCGCCATTTCTGCCATCACCGCTCAAGCTGTGGTGAAACACGGTTACGATGCCGCTGAGGTCGTGGAGAAGGTCAAAGAGATCGCATTCTTGGATCCGATCGAATTTGAAAATGAAGACGGCACTTTTAAAGAGCACCTCCGAGACATTTCTCCGGAAGCCAGGCGGGCCATCAAAAAATTCAAAGCCAAAAATATTATAGAGAAAGATCCCAACGGCATGGACGTTGTGGTCGG
>JBJTMR010000176.1:0-1431 GCA_046070625.1 Bdellovibrio sp.
GGAAAGAGTCTTTTTTCTTAGCAGCAAAGCGCTCAGAGCTATCCCATGTCGAGATCACACCGATGTGGTAATCGATCATGCGATTTGAAGTAATGCCGCAAGAGAATTTAATCAAAAATCTTGATCGCTTCACTCGCGGCATTACTTCAAATCGCATGATCGATTACCACATCGGTGTGATCTCGACATGGGATAGCTCTGAGCGCTTTGCTGCTAAGAAAAAAGACTCTTTCCAAATTGGTGAGCTTCGCAATATTAAAAATGCGAAAAATCAAACTGGAGAACGTCGTTATGTTACCACGACAGACAGCTCATCGATTTTAGCTGCTACGTTGAATATCGGCGTGACTCCTTATGCGGATGGAGGTCCTGAAGTTGAAGAGTTTTTCTCTCCTCTTGCGGCGGCTTTGGAAAAAAGTGGTCGTGGTGGCGCGAACGACGGCTTCTTCAGAGAAGATGCGCAATTGGTTGTGATCTTTTTGACTGACGCCGATGATTCTACAGCTCGTATCAGCCCAGAAGAAATGGCGAAGACCTTGGTCGACTTTAAGGGCGGCAAAACAGATAAAGTCTCTGTTTACGGCGTGTTGGTTAAAGGTTCTGATGCTGATCAATATAAAGACTGGGATTTGCGCATCCATCCCAAATACCATCCAGAGTGCTTTGATATGACTTTGAAAACACCAAAAAACAATGGTCGTTGCACAGGTTTTGGTCCAGAGCGTTTGGAACAGCTTGTTGTTGCCGCAAACGTTGAAGCTGGAACTCCAGAGCAAGTTCGTGAGAAATACATCATGAGTATCGTATCAAAAAGCTTTGGTTCAGACTTAGCTAAAATTGGTGACTCTATCACGGTAAAAACATTGGCGAAGGAAATCTTCCTTTCACAACGTCCTCGTGTGGATTCGGCTACTGGCCAGTTGATGGTTCGTGTTCGTTACGGCTCCCCAGAAGTCTTGGTGGCAGGCAAAGGTCAGTTGATTCCACGCAAAGACGATGGCGGCTGGAAGTTTGATGCTGATAACAACTCTGTGAAACTTTCTGGTAATATCAAATACGAATACGTTGAAGGCGCAAGATTCGCCGTAGACTTGGTTCCAGTAACTCTTGCTAAATAGCCCCAGCAAAACAATCAAATTAAAAAGCCCTTTCTTACTGGAAAGGGCTTTTTTCATTTCACCAGATAGAATTCTTTTAGGGTGCCAATCGCAACAAAAGGTCCGAATTTGAAAGCGCCTTCAGGCTTTCAACCTTCAGAAGCACGCCGTCCGTTAAGGGAATTTTAGGCAAATTCATTTTAACCGTCTGTCCCTCAAGAGCTCCGACAATGCGATCACGAATCGTTCCGGAGGAAAACTTCTGAGATGGGGAATATCTTGCCACATAAGATGCATCCCATTGAGGACTAAGCCCTAGACCGACTCCAGAAAA
>JBJTMR010000177.1:0-12858 GCA_046070625.1 Bdellovibrio sp.
CTCATCGTCGTCGCAGGATTCGCGGCGACCTGAGAATTCATTTTCACTAACAGCTGAGCTGAGGCTTCACCGAATATCAATTGCATACCCAACAGAAAGATAAGAACTTTCATACAACCTCCGCCCTTAGATTAAGACAAAATGCCACTTAAGAAAAGACCACCGAAAGCCCTGCTTGATGGCAACTAACAACCTTTTACAGATGGCCAGACTGCAATCGCTCGCGGCCTTTGGCGATAAAGCGAATTCGTTCATTATATATAACCCACCCACCGATAGCCCCAATAAGACTTCCCAAAGCAATGTTCCAGAAGCGAATTGGCACCAGAACCTCAGGATTGTGAATCAAAGGGTTTCCGGCTTCAGTTAAAAGAATTGTCATCGGAGTAATAAAGACCACTGCCAGCGCATAGTGACGAACAATCAACATCTCAATCACAAACTGCAGTATGATAATTGCCACACAAATGCTCCAGGCATTTTTAGTGATCGAAAGAATCACCCAACAAAGACCCACGCCAACTAAGGTGCCAAGGATACGATAAAAGCTCCTCTGCCAAACATGATATGTACTGGCCCCTTGCATAACCGCCGCGCAGGAAACCGGAATCCAATAAGGATTTTTTAACTCCAACCAATGCCCCAACAGCATCGATGCAAACATAAAAAAACCCAAGATAGCAGCCTCGGTCCAATTTTCCACAAGATTTGCAGATTGCTCTTCAGGCTTGGACAGGGGGACGTATTGATGCTTACGCATCATCAGAAGACTGTATCCCAAGGCCAGCAAACAAGCGTTCATGGTGCCTAGGGCGACAAGGCCCAACTTAAAAGGAATCGCAGCCAATTCAAAAGGCATGCAACTGGCAATCGCCGCTAACATGATAAAGAAAAAGCTTCCGGGAGGTTTCATTTTGAAAAACAAACTGACCCAATGAACAAAGACCGTAAAAAGTCCGAACACCAAAGATGAGACCAATGGGTCAAAGCTGAAGGTCAACCCCACCAAAAAAGAAATCATAAAAACAAAACCACACACCAACATGGTGATCATTCGTTGCGCGACTCCAGCAATTGGAAGATACAAAATTACCAAGCCGGCCAAACAAGAAATCAAACCCGCATCCAAGTGCCCGAAAGAAAGTCCCACCACCAACGGCAGACCGCAACACAAAGACGCCAGCAACGGAATATGCCACAGCCTTTCAGAACTTCTCATTTGAAATAAGGCGCGGAACTCACGAGATAGAATAGACGGCGATGAACTCATAGGTTCAATCTACTCTGAACGGATCTGAGAGGGAATGTTTTTTTAGTTCACAAAGGCGAAGTGAACTTTGATTCCAGTTTCCGTACTTGCACGTTTGGCTAAGTATGTCAGAAGCTGTGCTTTGTATTTGTAGTTATAACTCTCTGGCGAATCTAACGTAACCTTGACGGCCGTCAGTTTATTATCTTCATTTCTTTTTAGATTGATGGTTTTCACGGAAATTCGCTGATCCATCTTGGCTTCTTTCAACCAGGTATGGCTCATTTCATGCAGAACTAGAACTCTTTCCTTTTGCTGGTCCTTCTGCTCTTGCTGGAACATTCCCAAGGCAAACAAAAAGACTGCCACGCCAAAGGCTCCACCCCAGAATGAAATCGTAAAAAAGATCTTTTTACGGCTTTTCATTTTGCTTCCGCTTTTTAAGTCTTCGTCTGATTCGAACAGAAATAGGAATCGACGAAGCTGTCATCAGCCCAAAGAACTCCCACCCAATACGGAATTGAATATTCGAATTAAACAGGTTTTGTGTCCCTGTCGATTCAACTCCTTCTCGAGTGAATTCATAATTGAAATACTGCTGCTGCCCAAACCAGTAAAGGCCGGCTTTAAAACCGTTATCAAAATATCGGCTGACACCGATAGAACCATCAAACATCAAGACTGGCGTTGCCGTAAAGGCGTGCCCATTTAAAGACGAACTGCTCATCAGATGTTGATATCTCATAAAAATTTCGTACTCATACTTGCGCGACTCGGACAGGAACTTCGCCTGGACCCCTAATGATGCATTCATTAGCTGGTTTGTTAAAATATCAATCTTATCCAGGGAGTTCACACTCAAATAAGGTATTTGATGCTGCTGAACGCCGACCAAAATGCTGTAAGCAGAATAATGAGTCTGGTGAAATTTATACTGGTATTCCGCCAGCATTGAGGTCCAGTTGTATTTATTGTCGTTCAACTTCGTCACTTCACCGGCTTCAATTTCACTAGGCCAAAAATGGTATTCAAATATCAACCTTGATCGTTTGCCGATTTGCACTTGTGCGCCTAACAATTGCGTCGGCATGGCTACTTTGCCGAAGTGGCCTGACTCTGAACCTGACGCCCCACTTTGATCAAATAAAAGATAATCAAGCCCTGATCCCAGGTAAACACTTCCCTTAGAGTTCAGGAGATACTTTTCTTCTGTGTCTTCAGGTTCTGCAACGGGTTTACTTTGCTCAAGCGGAGTCAGGGCTAAAGGAGCCTGCACCGGAACTTCGACTGGAGCCGGAACGTCGATCGGAGCCTCAACGGGTCTCCAATCAGGAACAACGACTTTCTTAACCGCGGAGAACTTAGATACGGGCCATCCCGCACTATTTAAGAACCGCGCACGAACAAAATACGTGGTGGGTTCATCAACTTCCATTGTAAATTCTTTGCCTGCTGACTTATAGGACTTGCTGTCAGCAAAACTTTCATTCTTTGAAATCCTCACTTCAGCCTGAGACGCAAGCTTGTGTTGGTTCCAAGAAACATTGATGACGTTTTTATTAACTTCATCGACCGCCAACTTAGCAATCTGAGGCGCCGTCAAAATAGTTCTGAAACTAACAGGTTCCGATACGACCGTTTCCTTCGCCGTATCACCCCATTGTCTTTCGGAACGAACACGGGCGTAGAACTGACCTACGGACGGATTCTTCCACGTCCATTCAGAATCCATCACGGGCTCATTCACAATAATTTTCTGAAAGTTCTTATCTGAAGAAACCTCCACAGCGTAATTATCAACCGCTGTATCTGCAGCCCAAGTTAAACTTGGCAGTGCCGGTGGATTCCCCTGAGCTTTTGAATCTGAATCTTGCAATTCAAAGACCCCAGCCACGTCATGAACCTTTACTGGAGAAAGTGGTAAAGGCGGTTTGATGGGCTCAATCACGGGACTTTCAGCTTTTTCTACCGGAACAGCAGCGACCGTCGTTTCACTCACAGCGGCAGGGACAACTTCTGGAGGTGTCCCCGGACTTTCTTCAGCCAGAATACGTTTTGGCGGAACTACGACTTCCGGCTCTGGCTTCTTTTCTGCCACGACCGTAAACCTACCAATATTCGAGTACAGATTTTCGCGTCGCTCTTTTTTGGAAATGACTCTCCAAAATAACGTACCTTCCGGTAAGTTGGACACTGCAACCTTATTCAAGGATGTTTCTTCGTGAAAAATGACTTTGTTAAAGTTTTCACTTTGCGACACCTGAAACTCATAACTATCGCTGAGGGATGGATCTCTCCATTCAAAGAATACCGGCAGCGCGGCAATGCCACGCCAGTCCGTCTTAATTTCAAGATGTGACGAATCCGCCACGATAGGCGCCTTTAGATCGAAGAATGAAAAACTTGACGTCGGACTAGAACCTTCGGAGTTCCGCTGGTTCTTTTTATTCCGCACTCGCCAGAAATATACACTGCCCGAATCAACATCCAAATCGACAAAATGCTTGGAGGTCTCTACCGATTGCGTATCTCCAGGTAGGAATCTTGGATCTTTAGAAATATCTACCAGGAAAGAACCCGGGGATTCTTCACCTTGCGTACTCCACGAAAAATGAACTTTTTCTCCACGATTCCACACGACATCGCCAGGATCAGGCGTTGCCAATTCAATTGTCAGTGGCTTCACTTCGATTTTTTCTTCTGTGATTTTGACTTCTTCGTTTGCAACAACTTTCACTGGTTCCGGCGACGTTTCACTTTTTACGGCAGCCTCACCTTTCAGTACGACGAGCTTAATTTCTCCCGTATTTCTGGATTCCAATTGAATTGTCGCGCCGTTGCTTTCGATCTGTGTTTCAGCTTTGTCTTTCTTAACCAGAAGTCGGACGCCTTTTCTTAGCTCACCTAAAAATCCGCCACCGTTATTGAGATTCACTCGGACTTCGTTTGAGTTTTCTCCAATAACAATCAAACTATTGGGATGAATGGTCAGACTTTGTTTTGACTTCAAATTCACAATGGCAGATGACTTTTGACCGGTGTACACCTTGTCAAACTCAAAGACATTCGCATCGGATCGAATAGAGTTCCAACCCGCATCTGCATTTCCGCGAACGCGAACATCGGATCCTAACGGCCGAACAAACCCAATACTGCTATCCTGAATGTGTTCAACTCGTTTCACAGTGGGTTGATTGAAAAATAAGAAATACCCCGTCGCGGCCAAACCACAGGCAGCAACTAGGTACACTAATTTTTCAATTCGGCTTAAACCCGCTATCATCGCTATGCGACCTTATCTTTCTGAAGGGCCACCTGACGCCCCCACTCAAAAACCACCAACGTCACATCATCAGGCAGAGGTGTACCCGCTCTGTGATTTTCAAATAAAGAATAAAACTTCTCTGTCAAATCTAAAGAATTGGTGTTGTCTTTAGATATTTTAGCTAACGCTTTCACCATTCTTTTTTCGCCGAACTCTTTCCCTGCAGAGTTTGCAATTGCTGTCAGCCCGTCCGTGTAAATTACCAAGCGATCATTTGTTTTGAGTTGGTATTCGTGGATTTTCCATTCATAGGCTTTTTTCTCGCCCAATCGAGGGCCCACAGGCAACAAAATGGGATCACAACTAAGTTCCCCACCTTCCGGACCCGTAATAAGTAATGGGAATTCATGACTGGCATTCACGAACTTCACTTGCCCCGTTAACTTATTAATTTCGACAATAAGTCCGGTCATCATCACTTTTTGATTGGAGCACTCAGCGACACAGACATCCCAGTTGCGCATCATTTCTTCTAAGCCAATGTTCGATCTTTCAAACTGGCTAAACAACGCCCGCGCCGCGCAGGTAATAAGCGCCGCTGGTGTCCCATGCCCAGTAGCATCCGCAATTACCAAATAAAAGGAATGGCCTCTTTCAAAGTAATACCACCAATCACCACCACACTCTGTTGAGTTCACGATGATTCCATTGATATCAATTGAACCCGCCATATAGTGAGTCACTTTAGGGAAAAGACTTTCTTGAACCAGAGCGGTGGTCTTAAGCTCCGACTCCATTCTGGCCTTATCTTTCGTTTCAATTAAAAGTCTTTCGATCTCTTGATTCATCTTCGAAAAAGCCTTCGACAAGGTTCCGACCTCATCGTTAGAAGCGCTGGTCACAGTTGAAGAAAAGTCCCCTTGACTGATTTTTTCCGCAATGGCAGTCAACTTCTGAAGGGACTTCGTAAGACCCGAAGATAATAGCAACGAGAATATCAAAGTCGCGAACATCGAAAATAAGACAAATATCAAAGACCTGTTGTACAGGATATTTAGCGCGCCGAGAGCCTCATTTTGGTCCACGATTGAGGTTAAACGTAAATTTCCATATCGCAAGGGAGCACTAGAAACCAAAAGCTTTACGTTTCCGACTTCCTTAAATTGCGTCTTCTGAGAGCGATCGCGACTGATTTCTTCAACGACCTCTGGAACGATAGAGATCAGATTGCCATTCAAAGAGCGGTCTTCTGTTAAAATTTGCCCTTCTTGCGACAATAGATAATGGGCACTTTGAGATCTTGGCAGCAAGTCATTTAGCTTAGCTAAAACCTTCACAACAACCACACTGCCGTCAGAATCTCTTTGCGATGTAATGATTTGGAAGTAGTTATTTTTTAAGCCACGAATTTTGATGTGCGTTTCACCGATATCAAGGTCGTTGGTATTGTTAAGGTCAGTCATAGACTCGGCATCTTTTTTTACTAAAAAGGCCAAGGAGTCTTTTTGTTCCATGTCGATCAATTGAATGGCAGAGATATCATTTTGTTCATCAAAAAGTTTTGCGGCAATTGTATTAAGTTTTTTATTAGCAACGTCAAAGCCCGCCAGGATAGAACGACTGTCAAAAATGATTCGTTCTATTCTCTGTTCAATTTGTTTTGAGATCCCTTCGATCTGAGTTTGCTCGCTATCGAAGACATAAGAAATTTTGTCGGATTCAAAAGTAGACGTGGCCATAAAAACATAGGTCCCCACCAACACAATTCCTAGAATCACGAAGGAGAGGGTTAACTTCCATTTGATAGAAATATGTTTCATGCAAGCACCGCCCGAATCTATTGTTCTATTCGGGAGAATGCTTAAATATCTGAAGACACTAGGGAAAGTTCATGGACAACTAGACCTCGCATTGGCCCCCGGGACGAAGAGCGAGGTTTGTAAAACACTATGGAGTCGTCGGTAACGTGAACTGCAAAATCTGACCGGAGTACGTAGATAAAAACATTGTTTGATTGTCTTTAAACGTTATTTGATCAGCCCCCGGAGAAAAAGTGAATCCTGCGGTCGCTCTTATAGAAAAGTGATCCGTCGTATCATCACACCATGTTTTAGTGGATGTGATTTTATGACAGTAAAGGCCGCCATTCGTCCTAAAATACCACATCTGACTTCCGTCAGGTGTTAAGGCAAAATTCGCGATTTGAGAAACAGCCGTAAAAAGCGTACCTAAAGTCGCAGCCGATGTATTATCCGGTTTTGAAATATACCTCATTTTGGTGCCTTCGGAAAAATATAACCTATCGTTAGGGCTATCGTACTGCATGAAACAAATTCCGACCCCCCGGCAATTTGTCCAAAGTGGAGCGGCCGCTACCTGCCCTGCCGTCGAAATATCAGGAGACGCTGCCATCACATCCGAGGACTTGAATATTCCGCCTAATATGATTGGTGTCGTCAATAAGCTAAAATCCATATATCGAATCGAAATGATAGGATCAGAGCCGGCAGGTACATTCACAAAATTGGGCATCGCAAATAGCCCATCATTCTTCAAAGCAAAATTATGAGTTCCAGAATAATAGTTGAGCCCATAGTTAACGGGATTCGCGCCATTCGGAGCGAGTTGCAGCATGGGAGTCGTAAGACTTTTTGTCTTTTTTACGATCTTATTGTCTGCATCAATTTTGATCGCGTTCCCCGCAACTCGTAACCATGGCAAACCCGTGTTATCAAAAGTGAGAGGCCAACCTTCTCCCCCGGCGTATGGGTTGCTCATATTGAGGTCCTTAGAAATTACGGTTCCTTCTGCCCAACTCGCGACACGAGTCGACTGATTACCCCAAAGATTTTTCGTGATATTCGTATTCGGATCAATATAACCAAAAACCATTCCATACCGATCCATAAAATAAAGCCCTGCAGGAAAGGCTGTTTGGTTCGGTTCAGAGGCCTTTTTATAATAGATCCCAGCAAAAGAACCACGAACTAAACTGCGATCCAAGTCGTGCCCGTTAAATGGTTTCCCTCCGAAAATAGTTTGGAGTTTGCCGCTGCTATCAAAATACCGAATTGAATAGTCACCATAGGCGTTCACACCGCCCCCATCAGCAAAGTACAAAATACCCTGACGTACCACTGGGGTTGTAAGCAACGAGCCACAATAGTTGGTATTCAGAGTACCATCCGCAGAACAACCGATTGCGGAGCTATTTGAAGAGAATATGGTTGTAGCCGTATCTCCATCTGCGCCAGCGGTGTTAATTAATACCTTCTCAATTCCTGCGGAGGTCAATTTATAGACATAACCATCATCCGGATTATATGTCATTCCCGCTGTCGGAAAAGTGTTGATACTGGCCGTATACGTTTTGCCATTAATAATTTTATAGGTTTTTGTTTTTTTAGAATACGGAAGGAGCAAAATTGTGTTCCCATTATTAAAAGGCAAAATTCCGTAAAGAGTCGAATAGTCATTTATCATCGGAGCGGAATAAGCATCAGCACCGTTTGTAATGGTGGAGCTTGTTGTACAATCACCTAAAATTCGCGTCGTGGTTCCCGGTGTCCCATTTGAATTCTGCGCAATTTTAATTAATCGTATTGGTGCCGCGATAAGATCCGTATCATTGGAGATACTCACACCATTACAGTAGACTGCCAAATATAAGGAATTTTGCTCATCAAAACTAAAGGCTGAGCTGCCGCTCAATCTTAAAGACGTGGCAGCCACACCGCCATCATAACTTGTCCCACCGCCAGCATATTTTAGCACGGCATTGGTATCGAGATTGATTTGGTAAATAATAACCTCGTAGCCCGTCATATTGACGGACAGATACAGCAATCCATTGGAATCAAAAAATAGCGCTGTATATGTTCCGATATTTATAGCCGAGCTTGCATTCAGAAAACCATTATCAGGAAGATTTGTTCCACCATACTTAATGATTGTGGAGACGATGCCGGTTTTCGCGTCAAGTTTTCGTATTCCAAGCTTTCCATCCACAGCATAGATATCACCCGTTTTCGGGTTGATTGTGAAAGGCGAAGCCTGTGTACTTCCGTAAAGAGCTGCTCCCTTGCCAGTACCGCCATCACCACGGTCCGTAACTCCCGTATACACACTCCAATTTCCCGTATTAAAGGTCTGAGAGCTCACAATCGAGGATGTATTGCCAGCTAAGTCCTTGGCTTGGATCTTGACCTTAAAATAGTTCGAACTTGGCGCATTGAACGTTGTGACCGTTCCGCTGCCAGAAGTTGGGTGACCAGACAGACCACCGAACCATGTTTTGTTCGCAGGAATGCTGATGTCTTGATTCGTGAAAATATCCTTCCAAACAGTGTTGTCTGTCGTGTATGAAATTGTCACCGGGTTATTGTCTAACCCTTCCGTATCTGTAGAAGACCAGGTAATAGTCAACGGATCATCTTTAAGAGCAATATACCCGCCACTTCCGTTGGTAACGGAGAATCCAGATATAACCGGAATATTACCCGTAGAAAACTCGATGGTATCATAGGTCACATCGCTAGTTCCGGTACTTGGGGAAATCACGGACACATTACCCACTAAATCCTTACCCCACACACAGATTTTTTTAATCCCGTCCGTCGGCACGATTGTAAAAGGAATGTTTGTCGACGAGCTTGTCCAGGTCTGCCAGTTATTGTCTGCATACTCGGACTGACAATCTGTCGTGCCCGCATTCGCTTGAGCTAAACGCACTTTAAGATTTGTGCCGGAAAAATTGTTGTCCGTTAAATTAACTTTAACGCTGACCAATGTTGTCCCGGCATACTGATCACCGTCATTAATAATGATGGAGCTCAAAACCGGAGGCGTTGAGTCGATAGGGAACACACCTGACTCTTGAGTTTTAGAATTCCCCGCTGCATCGCTGACTGAAATACGCAATTTCGCATTATTAACTTCTACCGCAGGAACTGCAAATCCAGACAAACTGTAAGCTTGATTTGAGTTGGCACCCGCAGTGGCGACTTTGCTCCCCACCGTCGACCAAACACTGCCATTAAATATTTCAACCGTAAAGTTCGTGGCACTCGCATATGGCTCAGTCATCGCCCAAGACACGGCTCCCGTTGAAGACCCGCCTTTAAAAGCCACTGGGGTCGTAATTGAAATCGTCGGCGCGACAGTGTCTTTTACAAAAGTTCTGGCCGTACTAGATCCAGTATTTCCAGCAACATCGGTTTGACTTGCCGTTACCGATAAAGTTCCATCACTTAAACCCGACAGATCCACGCTCGTTGACCACGAACCACTGAGACAGGAAGCCGTTGCCGTCAATGATCCAGTTAAGGACACAGACACTCCATTTTCACTACACGCACCACCTAAAACATACGATGTGAGTGAAGCCAGAGTCACCACCGTGCCATTTGTACTCGGCGTGGTAATAGTGAGTGTGGGAGCCGTTAAGTCGATAGTCCAACTATAGGTGCTGGCTGCTGATGTATTGCCTGCGGTATCTGTAGCTGTCACAGAGAATGTATGACTGCCAGCCGCCAAAGACGAGTAAGCTTGAGGACTTGTACAAGTCGTATAAGATCCCGCATCAACTTTACACTGATAACTTGCAATACTCCCACCACCACTGTCTGTTGCGTTGAACGCAAAAGAAGCTGTCGTAGCATTCGTGACCGCATTTGGTTTTGATGTGATACTTAAAGTTGGCGCGGTAAGATCCACGGTCCATGAATACGTTGTCGTCGCACTTATGTTTCCCGCGGTGTCTGTTGTGTAAATAGCAAAATTATGTCCCCCGGCGGCCAATGATGAGTAACTTGCCGGACTTGTACAAGTCGCGGCCGCTCCACCATCTAAAGAACATTTAAAGTTCGCGACACTTCCACCGCCAGTATCGACGGCGCTAAAGCTGAAGGAAGCCGTTGTTGCATTCGTCAACAACGCAGGATTTGCCGTCAACGACAAAGTCGGCGCCGTCAAATCTGTCGTCCACGTGTATGTGGCTGCGACGCTGTTGTTTCCAGCGGTATCTGTCGCCGTCACATAATAAGTATGTGCCCCTTGTGATAAACCAGAAACATTGGAAGGACTTGAGCAAGCAGAATATAAATTAGAATCTAATTTACACTGATAACTTGCAATGGAACCGCCACCACTATCCGTGGCACTAAAACTAAATGAACCGGACGTGGCATTGTTTAGTGAAGTCGGGTTCGCGGTGATCGTCACCGTTGGAGAGGTTAAATCTAGCGACCAACTGTACGTGGCTGCGGTCGAGGTATTTCCGGCCGTATCGGTTGCCGTCACTGAGAATGTGTGATTACCCGCGCCCAGGGATGAATAAGATTGCGGACTGATGCAGGACTGATACGAACCTGCATCCAACTTACACTGATAGCTTGCCACGCTGCCGCCACCGGTATCGGTCGCACTAAAACTAAACGAAGCCGTCGTTGCATTCGTCATTGAGCTCGGTGTTGATGAAATATTTATTGTCGGAGCTGTTGTGTCGATCATCCACGAACTGCTAACCGTTGAACCAATATTTCCAACTGAGTCCACTGCATAAACCTGAAACACATGGGAACCAACACTTAAAGAGGAATAAGATTGAGGACTCGTGCAGGAAACAAAAGATCCTGAATCTATCTTGCAATAATACCCGCCCACCGTGCCACCGCCCGAATCTGTGGCATTAAAGGTCAACGAAGCACTGGTTGAATTTGTAACCGCATTCGGAGACATACTCATTGTCGTGGACGGGCCAACTAAATCCACCGTCCAACTGACCGCCTGGGCAGAGGATTGATTGCCTGCGGTATCAAAAACGATAACGCTGAAAGTATGACTGCCAGCTATCAATGATGAATAAGACATCGGGCTAGAGCAAGAGGCGTAGGATCCGGCATCTAATTTACACTGGAAGCTTGCGACAGCGCCGCCACCAGCATCTGTGGCGTTAAAAACAAAGGATGCACTGGTCGTTCCGACCACTGAACTTGGTTGCGAGGTAATAGTAACAGCGGGATTGGTTAAATCCACCACCCACGTTTGGGAAGAAGATGAACTTGCATTATTGTTGTCATCTATAGAACGAACCTGGAACGTGTGAGATCCTTGCGCCAAGCCAGCATAGGATTTTGGCGAAGCACAACTGCCCCAGGCCGCCCCGTCTAAACTACATTCATAACCTGTGATCGATCCCCCTGGCGGTGGCGTTGCTGAAAATGAAAAGCTCGCACCTGTGGAATTTGTGATCGAGTTCGGACCTGAATTAATTGATGCCATCGGAGTCGTCATATCAATGGTCCAGGCATACGTGGCACTGGATCCCACATTTCCTGCTGTATCGACGGGCCTTACGGAAAAGGTATGGTTATCAGCTGTCAGTGACGTATATACCAGAGGACTTGTGCAACTTGAATACGCACCCGCATCAAGCGCACACTCAAAACCCGCGATGTTCCCGCCGCCGGTGTCGCTTCCTGAAAATACAAAGTTCGCCGTGGATGAGTTGGTTAAACTCACAGGTTTAGAAGTGATCGATACTGTCGGCGCGGTCGTATCAACATTCCATGAATACGTCGCAATGGTGCCAACATTTCCTACGGAGTCCGTCGCTTTTACGGAAAAGACATGGGTTCCCTGCACCAGAGACGAATAGCCTTGTGGGCTTGTGCATGCGGCAAAAGAGCCGGCATCAATTTTACAAAGATAACTTGCGACGCTGCCGCCACCGCTATCGGTCGCGCTAAAACTAAAAGATGCTGTTGTCGCGTTCGTGATAGAGCTCGGCGAAGAGGAAATAGTGACTGCAGGGGCCGTCGTATCAACCGCCCAGGTGTAGCTTTCTTCAGCGGATACGTTTCCGACGCTGTCAGAGGCTACAACATAGAATGTATGATTTCCCTCAAGTAATCCAGTGACCACCTTTGGACTCGTGCAAGACGCATAAGCACCAGAATCAACCTTGCATTGGTATCCTGAAACGGTGCCGCCACCACTATCAGTCGCGCTAAAGCTAAATGAGGCAGGTCCTGAATCCACTAACGCTGCGGGCTTCGAGGTGATACTCAAAGTTGGAGCTGTGGTATCAAGGGTCCAATTATAAGTCTGTACGTTACTGACGTTGCCCGCAGTATCGACAGCTTTTACCGCAAAGGAATGACTGCCCTGAACCAGAGAAGAATAGGTAGAGGGACTTGAACACGCTCCAAACACAGATCCATCGATTGAACAAAGGAAACTGGCAATACCGCCGCCTCCAGTATCAACCCCAGTAAAAGAGAAATTCGCCGTCGTCGCATTATTTAATACCGTCGGTTTTGCCGTAATCGACACCGTCGGTGGT
>JBJTMR010000178.1:0-7361 GCA_046070625.1 Bdellovibrio sp.
CCTCTGGGCGTATTGACCCTTGCCATGAAATCAAAGGGGTCCGACATCAGCTTAATTAATTGTTCAGGTCTCCAGCCATTCACCATGCACTGTTCAGCAACCTTAGGGACTATGACGGAGTTTGGAATAAAGATTTCTCCAAGATCGTAGTCCCTAAGGTTGCTGAACAGTGCATGGTGAATGGCTGGAGACCTGAACAATTAATTAAGCTGATGTCGGACCCCTTTGATTTCATGGCAAGGGTCAATACGCCCAGAGGGTCCCAAGTCTACATTGGCGATAAAAAGATGTCCCGCACTGTGCGCTATTATGTTTCAAAGACGGGCCAGCCTATGAAGAAACTTTCAGAACCCAAGGGTCCTGCGGGCGAATATAAGAAAGCAAACGGCGTTTCTGACGAGCTATATCAAGAAATTATGGCTGAGATCGGCCCTGGTGTTTGGGACCCTAGGATCCATACAAAGAAGAAGAGCGTTTACGACGAAACTGATACCGGCATTGAAGTGGGATTTTTAGTGAAAGAGTGCAACAAAGCCTCGGACTTCAATTGGGCGGATGTTGACTTTGACCATTATATCCAGGAAGTTCGGAAAATTTTAATTTAAGGCAGAACTTAATTCGACTTCCGATTTGGGTTAAAGGCAAAACGTGTTCCGTATTTACGGAGAAAACTACTATGACAAGATCTATATTTAGCGAAACTGAATTACAGCTCTTAGAGCTCCTTGGCTCTCGGAGAATGACCATTTTAGACCTGACGGCCGAACATTATAAAAACCGCCGTCCGCCTTTAAACCCCAACAATGTTGTCTCCAGCGCGATCGTACGCATTAATAAAAAATGCGAATATTATAACGAGGATTGGTTTATCAATGGGGAAGGTTTAGGACGCGGTGGGCGAACCGTCTGGAAAGAAAAAAGAAAAAAAGAAAGTAACAATAAAAAGAAGGTCTCAAAGAAAAACTCACGGAAGGAGTAAATGATGAGCAAACTTCAGGCAAATTTGGAGCGCATGAAATCCAAGGGTTTCCGAGCGGTGCAAACAAAACGAGCAGCGCAGGAAATTGCTGACACTGCTGAGAAGGAAAAGAACGCCCGTCTCCAGGCAGCCCGAGTTCGCATTGCGGCAGAGGCTGCAGCTAAGAAGTCTTTTTAATCGCCCAAAGCGGGGCTGTGACTCCCTTCAGCCCTGCTTTCTCACTGAGTCGTTTCAGATGAAGCGCCTCGGGACGTGCAATTTTTAGAAGCCAACACGGCCCCTGGCTTTTCATAATCCTTTGGCCATCTCACGGCACAAATTTCTTTGGCCGAAAATGTCGAGACCTTCCAAGTGTTCCCCTGGTTCCCACCGTAGAGATCAATGCTCGCTCCTGATTTTAAAAGATCCTGAGAGGTGCAATCCCCGTTCGCTTGCGCCACATGGTTTCCGGCTGAGCTCGCGCAGTTCAAATTGTGATTGATCCGAACAATCGCCCCTTGTGGGATGCCGTCTTTCTTCCAATCAATTGTGACTCCATACTGATCCCAGTTCTTGGCCGACGCACCGTTTTTGGCGTAATCGACTCCAACTCCAGCAAGTGCCACAGCCATCGCGAGCCCACACCAAGCCGCCCAGTTCGCGGCAATTGTGCCAAGGTTCAAACCCACAAGCTTCCATTTTGGCACCATCATTTTGGCAAATTCCGGATCGGTTTCTTTTTTCCCTTTAAATTTCAAAGCGAAGAGATACCAAGGGGGCGAAGAGGATTTTTTATTTTCTTCTTTGCGAGTCGCTATAATTTTAAAATTATATTTTTCGGTCGCTGCCAAAGTCTTTGGTCCGAGATCTCCGTCCACGGTCAGATTTTCACCTTGGTCGTTCATAGCTTCTTGCAATCGCTTGATCAGTATTTTCTCCAGACTATCCATAATTCTCCCTCTGCGGCGTTTAGTAAAAGATTTGATTTGGCTAAGAAATTCATGTTTACATTAATTAATTAATTATTCAACCCACACCAAGGAGATCCCAATGGCGACATTGAAACAAATGATCCAAGAAGCAAAGATGAACGCTGAGGTCGAAGTGACTAAGTATTCCGAAATGGAAACTCAGTATGACATCGACATGAAAGCGGCTCAGGACGCAGGCTATGATCAGGCCCTGAAAGATCAAGAAGTTCCTGCAACTGACAAGATCTACACTGAAGCAGACCTTCAGGCAGAGAAGAAATTCCTGCAAGATCAGATCGATGCATTGAACGCTGATAAAGCTGCTGCTGCTCAAGCACAAGCTGACGCTGTTGCTGCTGCAGTTCAAGCCAACAAACTCGATATCGCTGCGAAGATCCGCAACGCCAATATCGACGACTTGGCACTTGCTGACGAGTTGGAAACAACTACTCAGTCAGAAGCACAAGCCTAAATTTTTCAACCGATCGATGTGCTCCTTTGAGTGCTAACGTCGGAGTGTGAATGAGGACAGGGAAAGGCTCGGGAAACCGGGCCTTTTCTCTTTTAAGGATTCACGTAATTGTCGGGACCTTGGTTATTTTCCGGCTCCGGTTCGGGCTCATAGACCGGAACATCGACACCCTTTTCGTTTAAATTCTGATCGATCTTTTGCAGGGATCGCTGCCAAGATGAGACTTCTTTGTCACACATACCTTTGTTCTTTTTGCACATCTTGATGATGAATTTTTTAAGATCCATCCAAGATTCCAGAGGCATAATCATATTGGTTGGACGGGACTCCCACCAGGTCTTGTCATTCATTTTGTGATCGTTATCGACATGGATCCGCTCACCACTGATCACCTTAATGCACTCGCCGCGCTCCATACTCATCTCAACACAGATTGGAAAATCAGGTGGTTTTGTCGCACAGCCCGTGATCCACACCAATGCGGCTAGAATAAATAACCCGAAGAAAATACCAACAAAAACTCTGTCCACTTTATCTTTCATTTAAAAGTTCTCCACTTCACCGGTGAACTCTGTGCCGTCTTTGCAAAGAGCGTATTTAAAATTATATCGCTCAACGCCGTCGTGTTTCTTGCAAAGTTTATCGGCTCGGTTCTCTCTTTTGCACCAGCTCACAGCTTTGCCGTCCGTGCCAAATCCACTCTCTTTGAGAGAGTAGCAGCCGCAGGCGTTAAGACTTGAGAGAAGCAATAGTGTAAAAAGAATCCAGATAAGCTTTTTCATATTTCACTTTTTCCTCTGGTGAGGCGTTGTACCAAGCAAGAGCTGCTTTGGTGAAGTCATCGCCTTGTTTGTCGACTCTCATGTCGATGTACTGAAAGAATGCCGCAAACTCTGTTTCTTGGATCAGAGCGGTCAGGACTTTACCAATGATAATTCCTGCGACCCAACCAAAGAACCCTCCGGCAAAAAAGGGAACCTTGGAAACGAGCAGCTTCATCACTGCCCGCTTTCCAATTTCGAGTGCAGCTGATTTTAAACCATCAACGTACTCGTCTCTTGTTGGCATTATTTGCTCAACAATGCTGAGAGAGCGTCGATAGCTTTGAGCATGATCTCTTTGTCGATGTCTGTTCCTTTGATCAAATCAATCTCGCCTGACATGATCTTCGACTTGGTGTCTTCCAGGAAAGGGCCAACAACGCCTGCAACTTTAGCTTTTACATAAAGCTCGCCATTTGCGTATCCAACAACCACGTCTTTTGTGAGTTCTTTTTCCATTACTTTCTCCTTTTGATGAGAGCCCGAAGGCCGTTTAAAATTAATTCTAAAGATGATCCAGCCTTCACTTTGTCTGTGCGGCCGAGCCAATATTCCAAGCCCTTATCGAGAATGAACAAGATGATGAGAGCCCAAGTTCTATCTGACATCGAGCAGATCTCAGCGAGCATCTTTTTTACCGCCGATGAGACCTTTGAGTTCACCGAGTGAGATCAGCACTTGATTCATCGTGCTTTGAGCTGTCTCAAATCTTTGGTTCATACCATTTTGGACACTTTCAAATTTGTCCCAAACCGCTTGCTCTATCTTTTCGATCTCAGCTTTTCTCTCGGCATCTTTCTTTTCAGTTTCAATCTTTCGGTCGACTTCGGCTTTTTCAAGCCAAGTGACTTTTGATTCCAAACGAATGAACCATGCGATCAATCCGATGAAGGTGATAACCGCTGCAATTACACTTTCAAGGCTGACCGTCACAGTGACCCCCGCAAATAGTCGTGAAAGAAATTCCATTTTAAAAATCCTTTAATTGTCGCGGGTGGTGGGATCGCAACGATTAAAATTTATCTTGGTCCCCGGCAATTAAATGAAAACCCGTCATCGGCCAACGCAGAAGTCGTGCTGTTCATACAAATGATTGGGATGGTAGATGTCGAAGTTGTTCCGTTGCCTTTGCAGACGCTATTCTGTGCCGTACTCAATGCACCGTAAGTACAAGCCGGAAGCGCTGAAATGGTTCCTACGGGATAGTTTGCACTATAGATCCCCGCTCCAGCTCTGGTGATATTTATGATGTCGCCAGACTGAGTGTTGATCGTACAAGGTGAAGCTGTGCAAGAGCTGTTGATATAGGCGTGCATTGTTTTCCAGCAAGTGCCATCTAACCCTTTCCATTTTGTACCATTGGATTGAATTGTTAGAGTGTCGTCTTTGCCTGTGAGCTTCACAGTGGTTTGCTCGCAAACAAGCTCTGATCCGTTGGGATCAATGGTCACTTGGTTCGTTGTCGATCCGGTTTGGATCAAGTGATACTTTTTGCCCTTGTAACTTGCAGCAGGGGGCAAGTTAATCGTAAATGCTCCTGATGTGGCATCAGCTTCAATTGTCTCGTCTTGATCTGTTGCCGTGTAATTGGCGGATTTAGAAACGATGGTATTAACTGTCGTTGCACCATTTGGATTATCGCGAGCCAATACGGAAGTGTTCACGATAGCTGGATTGAGGCTGAAGTATTCAGTGATGATGATTACACCAGCCGCACCTGCGCCTCCCGCAATTCCAGAGGTTCCCGCTGCACCTGCTGTACCAGCAACACCAACTGCATAGGACATGGAGCTTGGGTTGTTAATGAGTGCTCGGATGTAAGCTCCGGCTCCTCCGCCCGATCCAGTCGCGCAGCTTGCGACCGAGTTACAACCTCCACCTGCTCCACCACCTCCGGTGTTGGCAGCTGCAGATGAAGCCGCATTGTCGTACCGGCTAGAGAGAGCTGCTCCACCAAAAGGATTTGTTCCGCCGTTTCCACCAATAGGTCGAACGGTTCCTGCTGTATCTTGGTAAGCTGTCCCTTGGCCAATTCCTCCAGCGAGTGAAACAATCGCAGAGGCCGGAGCAGTTACAGTTGGAGTACCGCCATTGGAATTGAGAAGTTGGCGTCCACCGCCATCTCCACCAGTGGCACTAAGAAGGGACCCTAAAGTTGTCGTTCCGCCGTTTCCACCCGTTGTCGTGCCAGCGGTTCCAGAGCCACCACCTCCGCCACCACCTCCGGACATTTCTACTTCGATATAAACCGTGCCAGGTGTTGGTGTGTAAGTGCCAGAGCCTGAAGTGTAGCGGACGATATTAGGCGCTCTTTGCTGACTAACGGAAGTGACTTGATCGAGAGTCGACGGAAACCAAAAAACCTCGATCTCAAGACCGTTAATTGATCCACCACCAAAGTTATTTGAGTCTTGACCTGAAATTGTCGCCGCTGAGCCCGAGGTCGTGATAGATACCTTTGATTGAATATCAATCGTGATATTGCTCTGCGGAGCTGTGTAAGTATATGAACCTGAAATTTGTCCGACACCGACGACCTGACCAGATGCCGAAGCAGCATCGATTGCTATCTGCTCACCGAAAGTGTTCGTGCCGTCATTAAACCGAAATGCAACGCCAGCATTTGTTGATGTAACTGTTTTTCCGAAATGACCTCTGGCAAAGACCTGGATAGTACCCGGTGGAACATTTGATAATTTAATTGCTGGAATCTGGGTCGCAGGCTGTGAGGCTGACCCTTCAGTTGTGTACGAGCATCCGGTTGTCGCCGTTTGCGATCCGAAAGCAGTGTTGGATCTTGCCCAGTCCACACAACCCGACATTCGGATTTTGCCGAGAAGCTTGGCCTGTGCCGCACTTCCAACATTTAAATTCTTGCCGTATCTAACACCATTGACTTCCAAAGGGGTCGTCAAAGATGACAGAGATTCAAAGACAACTTCCCTCGTTGTGACATTTGTTCCACCACAAGGATATTGAATAGTATATTCTGGACCGTCAGTCGTTGGGTTGAGAGCAAGATTTGGAGTGACCTTGACGGAGTCATACATCAAATATGCAATCACTTGTCCTGAGGTCACTGCATTGATGTTGAAATTTGCTTCACAATTTCCATTGGCGATTGTTTTTGGTAAAGACTTGATGGCAAATTTCAAAGTCGCAGCAGCACCAGGGTTCCAGCGGCACTTAGTTCCAGGATCCGGGTCCATCAAAGAAGCCGTGTTCTGTGTAAGACCCGTTCCGGTGGAGCTTGCGATCCCAAGGATGCCTTTTTCACAATCCGGGTTTTTGACAAAGTTCTTTGCGATTTTAAAGTTTGGCGCATACTCCGCTTGGGTTGAGGGTACCGTCGCACCGAAAGCAGGTACACACATTTGCATCGCAAATAGTAAGGCTAAAATATAATGTTTCATCTTAAACTCCATTTCTTGATCGTTCACGCCAAACAGATCCGTCCCACTTCAAGCAAATCATTGAACCCGCATAAAGCTTGCAAGTTCCATTGAGCTTGAGTCCGGTTCCGTCATCGAGCACCACCGGAGCGGTGTCGCTAGTTCCGTAGATATTCATTTCTTGGCCGACGATAGTTCCTGCTGTGATTTGAGGAGTGGCCGAGATGTCACACTCAGCATTCGCTACAGATCCAACGACAAAGATCTCTTGCACGAGAGCAGTCGTTGACATGTGAGAAGCACCGGATGTGATTCCAGTCGCTGCCACAATACTTCGTGGTGATCCCACGGAGCCAAACAGAGTTGGAGCCGAAGAGCCTCCGCCACTACCGCCGGCTGCCACATCCCAAGTTCCCGTCACGCCACACATAAATCGAGCGTTCGATCCGGAGGCGATGGAATATGGAACATTCACGGCCAAGGCGTCGATGAACTCACCCACTGCCGGGTAGACGTTCATGGCAGCTGCGCCACGATTGATCACCACGATCTCAGCTCCAGATACAGCCACAGGAAGCTTCACGGAGTCTGCAGCTGTTGCCACAGTCGTCACGCGATTGATGTCTTTTGAAAGTTGGAAAGCCGAAGCCTGTCCACCGCCTGCAAAGGCTGTGAGACCGCTGATCGCACTTCGACGAATATTATCAACGAAGGATTTAATCCCTGCGGACTCGCTCAACCCTGGAC
>JBJTMR010000179.1:0-14146 GCA_046070625.1 Bdellovibrio sp.
TGCGATGAGCAAAAGCAGTAACATTCTGGATACCGGAAAAATCACAACGAATCAGACTGTGATTGGTTCTTTGGGCTTGGATTATCATTTAGGTCGCAAAAACTATATCCCCGTTCAATTCGATTATGCCTTCTTCCCAGATAACAACACATCTTCGGCAACGCAAATGTCGATTCGCGCCGGCTACGGCTGGAGTTTTTAGCTTTCGACGCCGCTCTTGGGCGGCTCCAAGTCTCTAAGTATTTTATAGGTAATAGCTGCTCGTTTGTCTTGGGAATTGTCTTTTGGAGTGAAGAAGAAAATATCGTCACTTCCTCCGATCTCAGAAAATGCAGACCCCAAAACCCACACTCCCGCTTTGAAGGTCTTCAAAGCTCCGAGGATCCACAAATTGTCAGCTGTCTCATTTTTAGACAGCTGGGTTTGTTTTAAACAGCCCTTATTTCTAGCTCTTCTTGGAATTCAATTTGCACCTAGGGAACCGCAGCGAGGTCCCATGGATTCCTTGAACCGGAATATCAAAATTATCATTCCACTACTTTTAACCCTGCACGGGGTTCATGCTTATTCCGCAGATGGAATTCTTAGAGTCCAAGACAAGCACTTGCTGCCTAAAGCAGTTCAGGTTCAAATCACCCAACGCGGGATGAAGCTTTTTGACAAAAAGCTCGGGCAAATCATGGGCAATCTAGGAATTACGCTGGATGAAGGTTACTTCCCGGCGATGACCTATACATTTGATAAAGACATCAACCCCGACGACTTTGCACAAAGCAATCCTGACGCTGTTAAAACCTACAAGCAAGTTCGCGACATGTTGACTCACTGGTTGGTGGGCTTTTCTTTAAATAATCCTCGTCCCACAATTGAAATTGGAGAATCCGGTTACGTCGCTACCTTTTCTCGGTTTGCTCTGGTCACCGACGAACCACTTATGCGCGCATTGGGCAAAGTAGATGGTGCGGTCCTGGCTATTGAACTTGAAATCAAACATCTTACTATTGCCACCAGTGCGGTGACTGTCTGGGATACCAAAAATAAATTCCTAGGCAAGGTCGGCTTGGAAGAGGCCTCTTTAACAGCTGGAGACAAACAAACTCCCCTTAAAATTCGCCTGCCCTTTTACATCAGAACGAACGCTTACGGACTGCTAGAGTTCCAAGCTTTAGAGGTGACAAACAATCTCGATACGACTCCGGTGACTTTGCAGTATAAGAAGTTGCTGATCCCGACGTTCGCCGTTGAAGTCAACGGACAGAAATTCTATTTGAATAACAGCGAAGTCGATAAGCTCTTAAATGAGCAAGCGCCAAATATTCTTAACAAGATTCGCGAAAACCTGGGGGACTTTGCTCACAACAAACTGCCGGCCCTTTTAAATCAGAAAGCTAAACAGTTCTTAAGTGGTTCCCTAGAACAAGTTCAACCCATGGTCCCGCCCGGCAAAGAAGCCAATGATCACCGCCCAGATTTCAAATGGGGCCTGGTATTGGAAAAGATCAATTTAAAGAATTCCTTGAACGTAGATCTGACGGCCTATGCGGAAGACCCAGTGAATCCATCGTCAGTGCCTCGCAAAATTGACGGAGCCCGAGGGGCGCCGAAGTGGGGCTTGCTTACACAAGACAAATACGACATCGGGCTCAGCTTGGACCGAGGCTTGATCAATCGCATTTTACAACTTGCTTATGAGCGTAAAAACTTCGAGCAAATCAAAATGACGGATGGGTCGACGTTAAAACTGAAGTCCACTCCGCTAGTCGACTATGTAAAACCGCCAACAGAGGTGGCAATTCGCGCCTCTGAAACCTTCGTAAAATTGCACGTATCCGTGGAAAACGCTCCAGACTCGATTTTCCTGAAAGACACCATCATTATAGAATTCGATATTATTGCAAAATTACGCCAAATGACGGATAAGGGCGGCATGCAGCTCGTTCTGTACACGATCGACGCTGACAGTATGAAAATGGACGATAGCTACCTGTCACTGGCTGGCCGGTTGGTTAAAAATAAAGTCCACGAAGGCGTGAAAGCTAAACTTCGCAAACAGTGTGCAACGTGGAAGACCAAGGAAGAAGCCATTCCAGGCTCGCTTCCGCTGCCACCAGAAATTTTGGGCATTAAGTTAGATATTAATCGCGTTATTATGGACCCGAACGGTCACTTGGTTATGTACCTTGATTACGCGAAAACAGGAGTAAAGTGACATGAGAGCATTCAAACTAGTTGTCATCAACGCATTGGTTTTGATCATCGGACTGGGATTGATGAGCGGCTCCCTTTCTCAAGGAACGGCTCAGGCGGCACGCTTTGAAACCATTCCGGCAATGAAGGTGAATAAACTTGGCAACCTTCGTGGTCAATATTTGACCGTCCTTTATGCCGTGGGTTCCCGTCCGTTTCTTTCAACGGACCCTTCACAAATTAATATTTCTCAAGTGAAGGAATCACGCACGGTTTACATTACTGAAGACGCAATGTCTTTACCTGCAGTGCAAGTTGAAAAAGAGGGCTTCCGCCCTTCATACAACATTGTGGTTTTCATCGTCTCACCTCAGCAAAACTATAGCTGGGTCAATGCCGATGGTTCTGTACCCCAAGGTATGACATCCACAAGCAACCACCTGAAGTCCATTGCAAATAGCATCAACAAAACAGACGTTGATGCCTTTATTGCGTCTTCCGGTGAAGGTGCCACTTTGCAAGTGAACCTGAATAATTAATCTCCATCAACGAAACGGAGCCTCTGGGGGTTAGACAGAAATACTGCTGGCCGCCTGGATACCAGATTCCAGGGCTCCGTTAAGAGTTCCCGCAAATCTCACACTGGTGTGCTCCCCTGCGAACAAGAAGTGCCCACCGTATTCTGGCTCTCCGGCTGCCCCTCTAAAACGTGTGTACTGACCTTTTTTAAAGTATGCCATAGACCCCTTGGCAAAAGTTCGTTGGGACCAATTGATCATTTGATCTGCTTGCAGCTTTGTGGGCATTGAATCATAGAACTGCCCAAGGTCACGAATCGCTTCTGTTGCAGCAGCGCCACCCGCTTCTCGCCCGGATTGCCCTGCACGGGAATATGTCAGCAGACCCTGATCTCCGGGTTGTGCGCGTCCCGAGTCCCATATTTTTTGTGTGGCGAAATCACCCGAGAAATTTCCCAGATTGGCTGGCACTTTACCTTGTGGTTTACGCCAGAACGGTGAAGCAAAACTCACAACACCTTTACTGTGAGTCGCATAATCTTGAGACGAAATAGCCTGTTGCTTAATTTCTGAAAAGTTCATGTTATTGATCCCATGAACTTCACGCAGCTTTGTAAACGGCAAGGTGCAAATCACGTTTTTTGTTTTATATATTTCTTTCCCTTTCGGAGTTTTGAAGGTCAGCTCAAAGACACCTTTTTCCTCAGAGATTTCCGTTAAAACGTGGTTCATTTTCAAAATGTGCTCAGGAATAACACCTGCGGCCCGCGCCGACATAATTTGCATCAAATTCGTCAGGCCACCTTCTAAGCGATAAGTCCCGCGACCTGATAAAAGACTGCTCCCTTCGGCATCCAGAGTGCTCAAGAAATGCAACGCGGACTGTTCACTAGCATCCACGCCAAAACGCGCGACCGCTTGGGATTCAATCAAATCCAACACCACGGAATCGACTTCTGTGGACCAAGAATTCAAAAGATCTTTCAATGACAAAGAATCATAGTAATTGGAACGTTCATATTGCAGAGCATTTCGGTAAGTCAAAACCACGTCTTGATCGCGAAACAAGTCCGCTCGGACGCGACGCAAAGTTGCCGACAAAGTTTTCATCTTCGGCAAGATGTCCTTCACGCGATAAGAACGCCCCTTAAAGAAAAACATCTGCGCTTCCAAATCCGCCTGGGATTTGATCTCTTTAGTGGAAAGATTGAACTCCTTAGCCAAAGCAAACACAGCCCGATGAGTGTCCTCAAAAAACTCTGCACCTAGCTCTGCTACAGGTCCTTCTTCGGCAAACATCGGAATGGTCTGCACACGCCCACCAATTCGTGAGGAGCCTTCGAATACGCGGAAAGGGATTTTATTTTTCTTCAATGTATAGGCCGCCGCCAAGCCCGCGGCACCAGCTCCTAAGATTAAAACCTCATTTTCAAGGTTTCTTTGATCCCCGGTAAACAGGCGATCCAAGCTTGCACAGCCCCCCAAAGCAAGAGCGCCTGAACTCAGCGCAGAAACTTTCAAAAACTCGCGACGATTCAAAGATCTTTTTGCCATCAACCCCTCACCTGCATAGAATGGCAACACTTTGGAACAGAAGCAAATCAATCTCTCAGCTCTAGATGATCTCCTGGAAGAGTTGGCCAAGAAAAACTGGGCTGTCTCTGCTGAAGTATTTGCGTCTGAATTTTGTCGTGATCTCGCCCAAGAGTGTCAAAAACTCTCTGCGCAAGGAGAGCTCCACAAAGCTTCCATTGGCCACGGCAGTTCTAAAACGCTGAATCATGAAATTCGTGGCGATTTCACCCTGTGGTTAGATGAAAAAAGTCCCTCTTCCGTACAACAGAGTTTTTTGGCTGCTCTGGATGTTCTCCGCCAAGAGTTGAATCGGTTTTTCTTTTTGGGGCTAAAGCGCGTGGAAAGCCATTTCGCTCTGTATCCACCGAAAGCTGGTTATGACAAACACATCGACAACCACCGCGGATTGAATCACCGCAAAATCACTTTTGTGCTTTATCTCAATGAGAATTGGCAAAAAGGCGACGGTGGAGAGCTGACCATCTATAATCCCGATAACGATTCCGAAGTCCTTGCTCAGGTGACTCCACGCTTGGGCACATTAATTCTTTTTCGAAGCGAGCTTTTCCCGCATCAAGTGGAAAAAAGCACGGCTCCCCGTATGAGCTTAACGGGATGGTTTAGGAACGACGCATTATGAGATCCTTGTTTTCAGAAGTAGTTTTCACACGTTTTCACGCACGGATTTATATTCTGCTTTCATCACTAGTCGCGGCCGTCTTCGGTCTGTTAGGACCTTTTTTTCAAAAAGAGTTCATCGACTTGCTCACAGGCGTCCAATCCAAACTTCATGTGATGGAAATCAATTCCCCTCTTTGGTACGTTCTTGCGGCCTTCATCTGTGTGTTGGCAGCTCAAGGATTTTCGCAACTGACGAATTACCTAAGTGCGAAGGAAGCCTTGCATATGCAACGAGTTTTCGCAGAACGACTGTATGATAAAACTTTGCACTTGCGTGTGGATACCATGAGCCATCGCCCCGTCGGAGAAATTGTTTCTCTGTATGCCACAGATGTTCAGGGTGCCACGGTCTTTTTAGATCAAACCCTTCCCGCGGGATGCTCGACGATATTTCCGTTGGTCTTAGCTCCCTTTGCCATTTCCGTGTTGTTTGATGTTCCACTTTGGCCAACCATTTGTGTGATGCTGGGAATTACCTGCCTGAATACCTTTATGGCACTTCGTCAGTCCCGTTTCTTTTTCAATTTTAAACAATTGGCGGCAGAACGTATTGGTTTAGTGAATGAATGGATTCAAAACATTCGAACGATACGCATCTTGGGTTGGATTTCACATTTTGAAGATAACATCGTTGCCAAACGTGAAGTGGAAACCACCAATCGTGTTTTGATGGTCACCAATGGGCAGTTCATGAATGCGATTTCGTCCTCGATCACGTTCGTGCTTAATGTGGTCGCCCTGGGTTCTTTAGTTCTTTACTCGAAGCACACCCTGACCAGTGGTGAGCTTTTGGCATTATTGTGGATCGTGGGTATTTTCCTGACTCGCCCGTTCCGCCAGATGCCTTGGTTCTTTACTTTTGCTTTTGATTCTTGGACGTCTCTGAAGCGTCTGGAAGAATTTTTTGCGACCAAGAACAATCAAACTGAAGCCAATGACAATCATAAAACTGCCGCTGAAAGAGCCCGCGAAGAAATGTATGCCCTGCAAGTTCGCGGTCTGAATTTACGTATCGCTCGTCGCCACATTCTGAAAGATATTGATCTGGATGTAAAAAATGGCGAGTTCGTCGCCGTTGTGGGCGAAGTTGGGGCTGGCAAATCCATGCTGTTGCTGTCGCTTTTGCGCGAGACAGGGGCCAATTTTGACAGCTACCGTATCGGTGCTGACAATGCCCTAGAAAAAACCTTCGACGAAGTCCGTGGAAACTTTGCCTATGTACCTCAGGAAGGCTTCATTATGAGTGCGACCTTGCGTGAAAACGTCGCCTTCCTTTACGACATTGAGCCAGAACGTGATCCATTGGTGGAAGAATCTTTGCGGCTCGCCCAATTTGACCTGGGCACCGAGCGCGTGGAAAAAGGTCTGAACACAGAAATTGGCGAACGCGGAGTCAATCTTTCCGGAGGCCAACGTCAACGAGTCAGCCTGGCGCGCGTGCACTATCATGATGCTCCTATTTTACTTTTGGATGACTGCCTGAGCGCTGTGGATGTTGATACGGAACTGAAGCTCTTTGAACAATTACTGGTGGGGGCCTGGAAAGGCCGCACACGTTTGTTGGTTACTCACCGCTTAAGTGCCCTGAACCGCGTGGATCGCATTCTATTTATGGAAGACGGACGCATTGTGGACCAAGGAACTTTTGAAGAGCTCCTGGCGCGCAACGAAAAATTCCGCGAATACACCACGACAGTTGCCAAAGAAGCCACGGCAGCGAAAGCAGAGGTGTCCCATGTCTAAAAAAACTCAGACCACTTCAAGCCCTCGCCCCAAATATCTTTCTGATGGAGAAAGTCGCAAAGAAAGCGGCTACAGCAAAACCATTTTTGAAACCCTTCATTATGCCTACACCCCATTCTTGGGTCGCATTTTCACCTGCTTGGGATTGGGGATTTTAGGTCGGGGTTTGCTTTTAGCGAATACCAACATCATTGGCTATTGGGTTGATAATCTCGTTGGAAAACCGTCCCCTTTAGGAGGCCTGAGCTCGGCGCAAATTATCGGTGTGCTGCTAGGAATGGTTATTATTGGCTTTGTCTTTACGCTTATTTTTCGTGTGAGTTTTTCGCGCCTCTCGGCGCGCGCAATTTCTAGTTTCTATGACGAAGTCACTTTGCGTACCTCGCGCTTACCAATGAGCTTTTTTGATAACACCCCGGCGGGGCGAATTATCACCCGTTTTTCCAGTGACTACGGAAACGTGTTCCGACTTTTTGGTGGACCGCTAGCAGAGTTCTTAAGCATTATCTTTGACTTGATCATGATGACCATCCTGATCACTGTCGCGAATCCGCTCTTTTTGATTCTGGTGGCTTTTATTGCCGTGCTTAATTATGGCGTATACAAGTTGAATCAAGAAGGCCTGCGCAAGGCCCGTCGCGATTTGTCGGCCAGTCGTTCACCAAGCATCGCGCATTTTGCCGAAACCACCCAAGGGGCCAGCACCATCCGTTCTTTCCGTCGCCAAGAATCCTTCCGCGATCGCTTTGAAAATTTAGATCGTTATTTCTTAGGACAAAAGCTTTTCACGACCAAACAGCTGATCAGTTTTTCGTTCCAAATGAACAGTCTTACAGCTTTTTTGTTGTTAATTACAGGCGTGGCTTCTTACTTCATGGTGGAAAAAGGCTGGGCTAGCATTGGTTCGGTCGGTGTTGCCTTTACGTTTATTTCTTTATCAGGAAATACTGTCCAAATGTTCTTTGAATGGCTGACCCAATTTGAAGAAGCCATGATTGGCGTCGAACGCTTAGATCAGTACATGCGCATGGACATCGAAGAAGGAAACTTTCTGCCGTCGTCTGCCCATTTCCAAACGGGACATCCTACGTATAGCGAATCCGTGGAAAAGTATCTTCACAATCGCCGCCTGACCGATAACCGCAGCGCTTCAGTGGAAGTGCAGGATTTATCCTTCAGATACCGCGAAGATCTGCCTTGGGTTTTAAAGAATTTGAACTTTGAAGTTCAAGCTGGAGAACGCCTGGGTATCGTAGGTCGCACGGGATCTGGTAAATCGAGCTTGATACAGGCGCTCTTTCATTTGTATCCGATTTCAAAAGGACATATCAGTATCAACAAACATCGCCCAAAAATCCATGGGACTGACCACGGAGTAGATCTGAACCTTTATCGCAAGTCCATGGCATTTATTTCTCAGGAACCAATTCTGTTCCAGGGGTCTTTGCGTTTTAATTTGGATATTGAAGGTCACCATTCTGATACCAGCCTGAACGAGGTTCTGCTGAAGGTCGGCCTATTAGAATGGGTTCAGTCTCATCCCGAAGGTCTCAATATGAAAATTGAAGAACGTGGGAAGAATTTGTCCTTAGGCGAGCGCCAGTTATTATGTATGGCTCGTTGCCTGTTGCAACAATCCCCCATTGTTATCATGGATGAAGCCACCAGTTCCGTGGACCCGCAATCCGAGGAGATTTTAGTCCGCGCCACTGAAGAGTTCTTTGCAGATAGGACTCAAATTATCATCGCCCACCGCCTGTCGACCTTGGCTAAATGCGATCGTATTTTGTGGCTGCAAAATGGAGAAATTGTCGCCCTGGGGCCGACCACCGAAGTCCTGCCACGATTTAAAAACGCTGAATTAGTCTAAAAAACTCTTTTGCCCCTCAATTAAAAGTTTGCCGTGTCCGATGAAAGGGAGTACTCCTCTGGGCACGACAAATTTCAATTCAGCAACGATGAGGTGGCGATGGATAACAACCAGACCCTCGACGAAACACTAGATGAAAACTCCGTGATCAATCTGACGGACCAGTGGTCTTCTTTGACTCCTGATGAACGTCGGGAAAAGTTCAAAGAACTTCCCCGTACGGATGCTGAAGAATTATTTCTGAATCTCCCCACTCACGACCAAGCTGAATTGATTGTCGAAGCGTCTCACCTTGAGAAACGCTCTTGGGTGCGTTTGCTTGCTCCCGATGACGTGGCCGATTTAATTCAAGAAATGGGTTCTGAGCATAAGGATGATTTGTTGTCCTTGCTAGATCCACAAACAAAACGTGAAGTCATTGCTCTGCTTGCCTATGCCGAAGACGCCGCCGGGGGCTTGATGAGCACCCGCTTCGTTCGCCTGCGCGCCGAGATGAGCGTTGATGAAGCTATTAGTTATTTGCGTATCCAAGCAAAAACCCACGTTGAATCTATTTACTATGCTTATGTATTAGAATCTGACCAAAAACTTTTGGGCGTTATTTCTTTCAGAGAAATTTTCTCTGCGGCACAAGGAACTAAAATTGCCGATATCATGCATACGGATATCTTGAAAGTTCCACCAGAAATGGACCAAGAGGAAATCGGTCGTATTTTCTCGCAGCATGATTTGATGGCTCTTCCCGTTGTTGATGAACACGGTATCATGCAAGGTATCGTTACATTTGATGACGTGGCGACAGCCGTTCAAGAAGAAACCACCGAAGACATCCACAAACTCGGGGGTGTTGAAAGCTTGGACGCTCCGTACATGAAAATCTCAATGCTTGAGATGATCAAAAAACGTGCGGGTTGGTTGATGGTCCTTTTTCTGGGCGAAATGTTTACAGCCACAGCGATGGGTTACTTCCAAACAGAGATCGAGCGTGCCGTCGTTTTGGCCTTGTTCATTCCTTTGATTATTAGCTCTGGTGGCAACTCGGGCTCTCAGGCCTCCACCTTGATTATCCGTGCGATGGCCTTGGGTGAAGTCCGTTTGCGTGACTGGTGGAGAGTCTTGGGCCGTGAGTTGATGGCCGGTCTTGCCCTAGGGCTTTGCTTGGGAACTGTCGGCCTCTGCCGTATCCTGATTTGGCCAACTCGTGAAGCCTTGTACGGCCCACATTATGTGTTGGTTGCAATCACTGTGATGCTCAGCCTTATTGGAATCGTACTTTGGGGAACAGTTTCTGGATCCATGTTGCCATTCCTTTTAAAGAAAATCGGCTTTGACCCGGCCTCCGCTTCTGCTCCGGCCGTTGCAACCCTGGTCGACGTCACCGGTTTGATTATTTACTTCAGTGTTGCCTCGTTCATCCTTCATGGGGTTCTTCTTTAGAGCCCTCTTATCGCTCGCGAATGTGCGCCCACAGCGCATTCGCCCCGATGCGTTGTTTTTTACTAGAAATTTCTTTTCCTTCCGGAATAACATTGCTTGCCTGTCATTTTCCCATGATGATTTCTTCGGTTTTGAGGGGAAATAACATGCGCGCATTGATGATACTTTTGATGACCTTAAGCTGCCAGGCCTTTGCCACCTTGAGCTTTGACTCTGGAGTTCCACAGAATACTCAGTCGCAATTTTCTATAGATATTGATTACGCAGGTTCTTTAAATTTAAGCGCGCCGACTCCCCTACATAAGAAGGTTTTCGGAACATCTAATGCCCCTTACGGCAAGTTTTTTCAAGACCGCATCTTTAGCGTCGGTTACGAAGAAACTGAAGATATCTCAGTGGCCTTCGTCAGTCCTTGGGTTGATAACAAAATGTTTTTAACTCAGAACTTCCTGAAATTTTCTCATCCGCAGATTGCGCGCTTGATGATTTTCTTCCATGAGTCTCGCCACACAGAGAGAAGCCAAAGCAACTGGCCCCATGCCTATTGCCCAGATCCATTCCTGGATAAAAACGGAAAAGAAATCAAAAGTATTTGGACGGGCAGCCCTTTAGCTGGTGAATCCGGATGCGACACAACGGCCCTCGGAGCTTACGGAACGTCTGTGATCATGCTAAAAAATGTCGCGAAGTCATGTGCAAACTGCAACGACAAAGTCAAAATGGATGCGGATATTTACGCCAGCGATCAGTTGAATAGGCTTATCAATCCGGCAGCTGTGAAACAGATCCTGTCTGATCTGAACTAAGTCTTTTGCGGGGCTATTGCCCTGTTGCCGCGACCCTTTATTTTCGTTTTAAGGGGTCTCAAACTGACCATTTTCGGTACAGTTTTGAAATTTCTTTCTTTAGCTCCGTAGCAGTTTAAAATCCCCTGTTTTCTTCTATAGTCACTCCATTCCTAGGAGTATTTAAATGAAAAAAACAGCATTTTTACTGACCCTTTCGGCGATCTCCCTTAATGCCTTAGCACAAAATAAGCAAACCGCTAGTAACTATACCGACATGAAGGCGGATTGCATCGTGGTTTCCCAATCCACGGATGAATCCCCTATTGATTTCTATAGCTCTGAATGCAAATCCTTTGGAGGTTATACCCTCAAGGAATCTGGCGGCGACCTGCGGTACGGTCCCGAGTTAAGTTATAAAGACACTGAAATTGATATGCAAAGACCAGGGACATTCCACAATCTGGGCTCCCAAAAAATTGAATGGGTTTATGATATTACCCGCGGAGAAGAAGGTGACGGCGAAATCAACTTTAAAGCTTTGATTTATCGCCTGAGTGTCGCTGATATCAATCCGACTAAAAAAGATAAATCCACCCTCTATGTCGTGCGCCTGAATAAAGAAAAAAGTTGCCTCATCGGAACAGCTTCCAGCAACGAGGCCGCCCGTAAACTAGCCAACGATTCATCTGCTAAGTGCGTCACCCTCGATAGGTAATCCGTCTTTGTCCAGGAGGCCCCCGCGCCTCCTTTTTTTACACCTGTAAGTTTAACATTTGTTAATTTAATATTGCCTTTTATTAAATACCGGTGTTTATAGCTGCCTTATGGAGGGGTCCAATGACAGCAAAAAAACTTTGTGTTCTTTTCACTGGAATTCTTTTAACGACAGCTTGTTCCCAAAAATCTGCAAATACATTCACTACAAATAAAGGTAATGCGGCCATCGTCGGTGGAGCTGAGGTGACGGATTTAGATCCCATCAGCAAATCCACAGCGTTGCTTTTGGACGTTAAGACGGGCAAAAAGGACGGCCACACCGTGATCACAGATTTGTCTATCTGTACGGTGACTGTCCTTAGTAATAACGTCGTACTGACTGCGGGACATTGCTCTGCTGAAAATCCACGAGAACTTTTTCTGGTCTTCTCACCTGAGGTTCCTAACTGGAAAACCTTTTTCCAAACTATAACGACCAACCCCTTAGTTCGTCGAGTCTCTGCCGGGGTCACAGCCCCACAATGGAAAGACTTGACCTATGAAACCCAAGAAAACTGGGGTGACGTATCACTCTTGCGTTTTGATGGCGGACTGCCTGCTGGATTCACGCCTGCAGTACTCGCTCCCAAGGACCTGAAGCTTTCTGCACAAGAGGCCATTACATTAGCGGGCTTTGGTGAAACGAATGGTGTCACGAAAGAACAAGCAACTCAGTTAATGAAAGTCACCGTCAAGCTTGCCGATCCTCAGTTCAGCAATACTGAAATGAAAATCGACAACACAAATGGCAATGGTGCTTGTCATGGAGACTCTGGCGGACCGGCTTATGTGCAAACGCAGGACGGTTCGCTTTACATGACTGGTGTCACCAGTCGTGTAGATAAAGCCACAGACCCTGAAGGCAAATGCATTGGCAAAACTATTTACACCAAAGTTCAACCTTATCTGACTTGGATCTCGACGGAGTCCAACAAACTCAACAATGACCCGAACTATGGTACGGTCATTGCTGAACCTGCAGAGCCGAACTAAGAAAACTCTTCGCTAGTAAAAAGCCCCTGGTGTTTGCACCGGGGGCTTTTATTTTTAAGCTTTCAAGTAATAAACGTTCTTGTCTTTTTTGTAACCGAACTCTTGCCAAATCATCTGGTGCTTATCTTCCCACTTTTTGATCGCGTTTAGATATTGTTCCGGCCATAGGGATTTCAAAATCGCTGTACGCTTGTAATACCACCAACTACCGACCGCATGACCTTTGTTAAAAATCTTGGAAACGGCGTCAAAGAGTTCCTGTCTCACCGCTTCATCTTTGACTTCTTTTAAGTCATCAACGGAACACTTCTCTGGAAACTCACGTAGACGACGAGTAACTTCAATCGCCTGGCTCGCACTAGCCCCCGTCAGACGCATATAAATTTTCAACCAGTCTTCTCGATACAACAAATATCCTTTCGTGTACTCAAGTTCTGGGTGAATAGACTCCTTTGATCCCTTTAAATAGAGATCCAACTCTTTCCGCCCTCTAAAGTCTCGCAGAATCTCAGTATTCACATAATCCATGGGACTTTGGAATTTAAGGTCTTTATAAATTTCGTGAATTTGCTCCGAGGAATAATTGGCTTCCCTTTGGAACTCGGGTGTCGACGTGCGAAAGGCCTCAAAATCTGGATTCCAATCAGGCCCCCAAAGACCACGCACCCCGATTCTTTTTGGAGCTTCCAAGATCATCGGATCAAAGTCAGAGAACTTATCAAAATTCACATCACCGATGGTATTTTGCATCTCTCTAAAAATATCCAGCGCAGGACTTTTAAATGCGACAACTTCAAAATTGATCTTTTTGGAAACTTCTTCGCACAAGCGTCCTATCAATTCGGAGTTTGAAAACTCCACATCCATCCAAAATGCTTTCGACTTACTAAATAGCTCTGGCATCAAATCAAAATCCAAAGGATTTAACGGTGAGTAACCTTCCGAGAACAAAACCAGACTTCCCAACGAACTTCCTCGTCCCGGGCCAACATAAATGTTGTTCTCTTTCATCACCTTCAGAATATGACGCAACTCCGGTATGAGCTTTTGTAGCTCTGGTGAAAACTCGTCAACTTCAGACTTCAGCGACTTCTGCACTTCTGCATTTGCGACAACCCCTTGTCGCTTCAAATTATTCAAACTTGTTTCAAAAATACTTTCCATAAGGACTCCTCTTTGTTGTTCAGTCAGTTGACTGTTGTTTTCCAAAGAGGACAGCAAGGATTCTAAATTGTGAATTCGCGCACCAAGATCGGACATTTCCTTTTTGCTTTCGGCGACCTTACTTTTAACAACCTCGTACAGCGTCGACTCTGCCGTTACTGTTAAGAGCATCTTGATCTGGTCCAAAGAAAATCCCAGTTCTTTAAACTGAACGATCCGCTTGCCTTCGCCGACTTGTTTTGCCGAAAAATAGCGATAGCTGTTGTCCCCTCTTTCGCGAGAAACCAACAGTCCTTTTTCTTCATACAAGCGCAAAGCCTTTAAGCTCAGTCCCGTTATTTTGCTAAATTCACCAATTAAAAACCAATCTTTCATGCTGTCCTCCATGAAAGGATCAAGTCCGCCCCTGGGGCAAGGTAAAATGGAATTTTTAG
>JBJTMR010000180.1:0-5466 GCA_046070625.1 Bdellovibrio sp.
ATCAAAAAACATCGTCAAGAACGATCAGCAATACTCGTCATTTGTAATTGCAAGTAACGCAACATATCCTCGCTGCGAGGGTATCAAAGATTCTCACCCTGCGACCTTATCCCCAAATAAAAACATTAGCTACTGCCTAGCTCCTAACCTACGAAGAACATCCCCCCAAGTCTAAAGACCACCTTTGAATCCAACGAGGCCCTTCCTGTATTTAAAGCAGGCGGACGCCTGCCTCTATATAAGTCGACCTCTGTCGGCGCCACGACAAAAATAGCAGGATGCTATTTTTGCGCGTAGCCCGAAGGGCAATGGGCAGGAGCCCATTGCAATGCGCGAACCGGGCAAAGCCCGGCGACAGCAGAGCCCGGATGGCGTGTCGAATTATATAGAGGCAGGTGGCTGACAGTTTTAAATACAGGAAGGGCCTCGTTGGATTCAATACCCAGAGCCATAAGTAACACTGTCAGTATTTCCTAGTCAGGTGTCTACACAATACCCCTGTATGATACTTCATCGACACCTGAACTCCATTTTACGCTGTTTAAAGATTTATAAACACAATCTACAAATCTCCAAATGAGACCCCATTAGATTTGCTTATAGCTGGCCCCGCCCTTGCTTTAAGGGTTCTGCATGAGAACAATCAATCTTCTACAAAAAACTTTCTTCGGTCTTTTAACTGCAACCCCCCTCTTGTTGCCAGCTCAGGCGCAAGAAGCGGAAAACCGCGACATCGTGGTTGCGATTATCGACACCGGAGTGGATGTAAACCATCCTCTGATTCGCGATAATTTGTGGACGAATCCAAATGAAAAAACAAATGGCAAAGATAACGATGGCAATGGATATGCCGGGGATCTCCATGGATGGAACTTTGTTTCAGATAACAGTGATCTGACGGACAACCATGGTCACGGGACGCATATTGCGGGCATCATTCGTCAGCGCACACTGTCTTCTCGCGTGAAGTTTATGATCTTGAAATATTATGATCCAGAACAAACTGGCAAAAATAATCTTTTAAACACGGTTCGCGCCATTCGTTATGCGACGAAAATGAAGGTCGACATTATTAACTATTCCGGAGGTGGCGAAGAGCGTAGCGCCTTGGAAGAAAAAGCGATTCGCGAAGCCCAAAAACAAGGGATCTTGTTTATTGCCGCCGCAGGGAACGATGGCCGTAACACTGACCAGCAGGGTTACTATCCCGCCGGTTATAAACTGGACAATATTATATCGGTCGCGGCCTTGGATTCGGCCCGCCATTTGATTGGCAGCAGTAACTATGGGGTCAAATCCGTCGATATCGCAGCTCCGGGGAAAAATATTTATTCCTCGCTTCCCAACAATCAATATGGATTGATGACTGGCACCTCGCAAGCGACGGCTTGGGTCACAGGACTTGCGGCTTCGTTGATGTTACAGAATCCCTATAAGCACAGTCCCGAGTTCATCAAAACACGTCTTGAGCGTGAAGGGATTCGTGATGAGGCACTGGCGAATAAGTTAAAATCTCCTATTCGGATTTCAGCTTTACACGACGAGTTCTCAAGCCTATAAAAGTCATATTGAGCGAAATTAAATTTGACCCGTCAGGTCCTTTTCCATTAATCGAAGATTCTGAGCACTCCTATCAAGAGGCTCAGGCTCATTCTGTCGTCGTTGATGAGTGGATTGGTTTTCGGACAGCAGAGATTGAAAAAAAACTTCTGCAATCCAAAGATTACGACATCCAGGCTGATATCAGTATCCCAGTGAATTTTTGGCGAGGCCTGCCTGTCCAAGCGTTGCAGACCCCTTATACAGAAATTCGCAGCATCTTATCCTTGTTAAACCCACAACCAACAGAAACTGTGGTGGATCTAGGTTGTGGCTATGGACGTATGGGATTTGTTATGGGGAAACATTATCCCCAAGTTCATTTCATTGGCTATGAGTTGGTGGATGAACGCGTGCAAGAGGGATTGCGACTGCTTAAGCAATTCAACTATCCCCTGGCACACATTGAAACCCGCGACTTGACTGATCCCAACTTTGTTCCGGCATCGGCGGAGTATTATTTCATTTTCGATTTTGGTAGCGCTCCGGCAATTGATAAGACCCTTGATGACTTAAGGTCCATCGCGCAATTCAGAAGAATTACAGTCGTCGCCCGAGGACGTTACGTCCGACACCGAATTTACCAAGCTCATCCATGGTTAGCCTCCGTCAACGAACCGCAGGTTTTTGATCACTTCAATATTTTCACATCTTAGGAGAAATCAGCATGGCTTTAACAATAAGAAATGCCACACGCACTGATTGCGGAACCGTTCTGAATTTCATTCGCAATTTGGCAGACTACGAGCAACTTACTCACGAGGTGATCGCCACAGAAGCTTTGCTGGAACAGGAAATCTTTGCACCGAATTCCCATGTTCAAGTATTAATTGCAGAATGGCACAACCAACCGGTCGGCTTTGCGCTATTCTTTTATAACTTCAGCACGTTCCTTAGCCGAAAAGGCATTTACCTTGAGGACTTGTTCGTCTTACCTGAAATGCGTAGCAAAGGTATTGGCAAAAATTTGTTAAAGCGCATCGCTGAAATTGCCGTAGAAAATAAATGTGGCCGAGTTGAATGGTCCGTTTTGGATTGGAATAAACCCGCCATCGATTTTTACAAATCCATCGGCGCAAAGCCGATGGATGAATGGACTGTCTATCGCCTCACAGGCGATAATCTGGCAAAGTTTGCGAAGTAATTCTTCGCAAACTTAATGAATCCAACCCGCTTCAATAGCGCTGAGTGTACTTACGCCCGTGATAATCCAAAGAAGCACGCCCAAAACAAAAGGGCGCACCCCGACTTGCTTCAGAGTTTCCTTCGATAACCCGGCACCAATTAAAAATAACGTCACGACCAAAGTTCTTTTGGCAACCATTTCCACGATGCCGCCAGTTGGCTTCAATTGTGGAACCCAGGTCACGATCGCCGCCGCAATCAAGAACCCCAAAATGAACCATGGCTTTTTCGCTTTGCCAGCTTCCCCTGTATTTTGATTCTTTCGATTCACCACGAATCCTATGGCAAAAGCCAATGGGACAATCCACAAAGCTCGAGCTAGCTTCACTGTGGTCCCAATTTCAGCAGCTTGGGCCCCATAACTGACTGTCGCACCCACCACCGAGCTGGTGTCATGAATCGCTAAAGCACTCCACAAACCAAACTGCTCTTGGGAAAGATGCAAATAATGACCAATCGGAGGAAACACCACTAAGGCCATCGCGTTCAATATAAAAACTGTTCCCAAAGCCACGGACACATTGTGATGTTTGGCACGAAGAACGGGCGTCACAGCAGCAATTGCACTGCCTCCACAAATCGCCGTCCCCACTGTGATCAAGAGACCGGTTTCTTTTTCAATTTTTAAAAGTTTAACCAATAAAAAACCCAACACCAGAACAAAGGCGATGCTAGTCATCGTATAGCCCAAGCCTTGAAAGCCAACACGAGCGACAGTCTCAAGATTCATCCCAGCGCCTAGGCCCACCACCGACCATGTCAAAAGTTTGTGGGTAAGTTTTCTGGTGTGTTCAAGATAAGGATTCCCCAAAAAAACTGCTAAGATAACGCCGGTCAACAGCGCGGTCGCAGATCCTACCAACGGAATCAAACAAACGAGAGCCGCCACGGGTATCAATATCTTTGCTAACTTTTCTTTCACTGGGACCTCTTATCTAGTTGCCCTATCATCAGGCTGTTCATTAACAGTGACAACTTGAATGCTGATTTGCTGCAAAGTTTCTTGGTCTTAATTTGCCGAGACATTCATCTTACGGCGAAATAAAACAATGAAAGTAAATGGCCTGGGCGGCGTCTTTATCAAAGCAAAAAATCCCGATCAACTTTACCGTTGGTACGAAGACAATTTAGGACTTCAACGGGATTCTCAAGGACGATTTATCGTTCCCGTAGAACGTCTTCTGCCCGACTACACTCTGGTCAGCTTTATCAATGATGACAAAGTACCGTCCTCGGACCAAAGCTGCACCTTAAACTTTCAGGTAGATCACCTCGCCTCCCTTTTAAGCAATCTCGCAGAGGCAGGCGTTCACATTGTCGATCACCTCGAAGAAAATCCAAATGGTCGCTTTGCCTGGATCTTTGATCCTGAAGGAAACAAAATCGAATTGTGGGAGCCCCGGCCCTATGACACCAGCGTCATTGACCTGCCTGAACCAGAATGACAAAATGAAATCCATGAATGAGTCTGTACATTTCGACGAAAAAAAATGGCATCATCTGTTCGCCAACAAGGCCCGCGTGATTTACCCGCACTCGGACCCCGCCCACGACTATCTGCATATCCAGCGTGTCGTCAACACGGCTAAAAATCTTTGCGACACTGAACATGGGCGTTGGGAAGTTGTCATGCCGGCAGCGTACTTTCATGATTTCATCAATGTGCCGAAAGGGGATCCGCGTCGTCCTTACGCTTCTGCTCTTTCTGCGGAAGCCGCGATCGAGTATCTAAAGTCTATCAACTACCCTGCTGAATTTTTTGATGATATTCGCCATGCCATCGAAGCACACAGCTACAGCGCGAATATTAAGCCGCAAACTCTTGAGGCAAAGATCGTCCAAGATGCCGACCGCCTGGATAGCCTAGGCGCTATTGGTATTGCTCGCTGTTTTGCAACCTCGTCACTGATGAGTCGCCCTTTTTACTCCGAAGAAGATCCTTGGGCTACACAACGTGACCTTGATGATAAAAGCTATGGCATTGACCACTTTTATATCAAACTTTTTAAACTGGTCGATCATCTAAATACAGAGACAGCCAGAAAAGAAGGCGAACACCGCATCGCCTTTATCAAAACTTATTTGGCGCAAATTAAAAGAGAAATCTAGAGCGCCGGAATTTCTATTTTTTCAGGAAGGCCTAAGTCTTTAGCCAGAGGGGCCTTAGAAAAATCAATAGCGTAAGACCTTAGGGCAATACTATCCACGCCCTGCCACGGCACCTTAGAGCCATAAAGGGTGTCGCCGATAATTGGAAACCCATGGCGACTTAGATCAAAACGCAACTGATGCGATCGACCTGTCACCGGATTTAAATCCCACATCAGTTGTTTTGCTAGGTTCAATCCCAAGAACTTAGCTAACGTGACGCTTTCTTTTCCTTGATTGCTTTCAAACGCCCGACGTTTGCCTCGCAAAACCCGTGCTGTCCACGTAAAGCTATCGCCAGGATTTAAAGAAATCTTTTGGCGAGCGTTAGAAACGTTCTCAGGGATATGATCGTAGCCTTGTGATGAGGTCAGAGCGCGATAGGTTTTCTGAACTTCTTTTTTTTCAAACCAAGCATTGGCTTTACGATGAGCCTCGGGATTTTTCGCATAAAGCACCAATCCCGATACTTCGAAATCCAAACGGTGCACAGGATAAATCTGGATGCCCAATTGTTTTTGCAAAGTCGTTCCC
>JBJTMR010000181.1:0-13777 GCA_046070625.1 Bdellovibrio sp.
TTTATTCGGGAACCGACGGGCATTCGTGTGACTGAATTGGGGCAACGACTTCTTCGTTATTGTCAGATGAAGGATTGACTGAACACTGGGAATCAAGACCGAGCGAACAACCGTTGAAAACCCACCGATTTTTATCAGCCCGCCCAGCTCTTTACCTTTAGAGAGGCCGATGTCGCTCATAAACTCCGCTTCCAAAGAATCCTTCATCTGACAATAACGGAGAAGCCGTTGCCCCAACTCAGTCACCCGAATTCCCATCGGTTCCCGAATAAACAAGGTTGATCCAATCTCTGCTTCCAGATTCAGGATTCTCTGGGAAAGTGCCGACTGCGTGATATTCAAAATCTTCGCCGCCCCAGAAAAGCTCTGGACCTTGGCAACCGCTATAAATGCATCTAATTGAATTGAAGACAGACTCATTGCCATTAGTTATTTCGATAGGGATATAAAATCAATCAATTTTACTTGTTTTGGCAAGATTGCTATTTCTTTACTCGAGATTAACAACAAACAAAGGAAAAAACCTATGAACAAACTTATCGGACTTCTTATCGTAGCACTTAGCACATCAACACCAGCTTTGGCGACTGAAGGCTCCAAAAACGTTCTCTGTGAATCAGAAAACCTAACGATCCAGGTGGAACTGCAACAATATGGCGTTTTAGCTAAAGCCACCCCCGCCGTGATCAAAATAAACGGGAAAACTTGGAATGGAGTCTGGAGCTTAATGGCAGCTCCCGCCGGGACAAGACTGACTGGTTATGATTTCCTTAATGTGGGGACCATTGACAGCCCCCAAGGGTCTCTACAGATTAACACCCTGTTAACGCCTTATGGAGGCTTGAGTGGAAGTTGGCTAACAATGCCAGGAATGTCAGGCTCGATTGAATGTAAATTCATCGACTAGTAACGCGAACACTGAACGGCAAGCCGTCATGGGAGCTTCCGCTCCCATCCCCTGGGGGAAAGCCGGTCATCGTGATCGGCTTTTTTGTTTTTTAAGGAAGTGGGCATCTCTGGGTTAATTCAACCAGGGCTCTCTCGAGATCCTTTTGCAGATGATTACTCGCATTTTTTTGAATCACTCAACATAGGCGAGATTTGCGCGTTCCAGGGTGGCTATATATTACGTCTTAAACGTGTTTCGCTTTTCAAAAAACCTCAAAAATTCACTCTGGAAATCCGTGGCATGGTGCTTTTCATTCGAGGTGCCTATGCAAAATTCAACTTTTAAATTTAACTTTCTTTCTAACTCAGACTTGTTAGTTCGTTTTGGAAAACTTGTACAAACCGAACGTAAAATCACACATTTGGTTTTGGAGTGCATTGCAGAAATAGATTCTCGGAAATTATATTTAGACGAGGGACGCAACAACAGACAGAGGTTATTCTAAGCCAGGCTCTATCCCTGCCGATCTTTATCGATGACAAAGAGAAAAATCATCGCGACGAATCTGTCACTTTGACAATGACGTTTAGCAAAGAACAAATGGCCATTTTAAAACAAGCACAGGATTTAATTGCCCACGCAGTGCCGGATAAAAAATGGGCCGATGCAATGACATATCTTGCTCAAAAAGAAATTGAGCGTCGAACTAAGAGTAAACGCCAAATAAGCAATTCACCATCAAAGAAATCTCCTTCCACACCCGCTGCGGAATTTGTTACGGCGTCGATCAGTATGAATCACTCAGAGAATTCGACGTTCAAATGCATACAAAATTCCACGTACAAACGTAAACCCATTCCGGCGCCGGTAAAAAGGTTTGTCCTTAACCGCGATAAGTGCTGCCAATACAAAGACAAAACGACTGGCAAAATTTGCGGAAGCACTAGATTCTTGCAAAACGACCATCGCCAATCAGTTTGGGCCGGCGGCACGAATGACATTCAGAATTTGCAAACTCTCTGCGCTCAACATAATCAGCACAAATATCGCAGAGAAAGTTTTCAAAGATAATACATGGCAGCACCCGCTACGGACGGACAATCAACGCTTCGAAGGCGTAAAAAAGACCCAGGCATCTTTTTGCATAGTTAGGTAGGCACGGATTTAAGCCTACAACTACACGCGGAATTGGTTCTGGCACATAACCTGACCACACCATATGAGGGAGAGCCCTTCGAGAACCTCGTAGCAAAATGGCAGCTGTCAAAAACTTGGACAGCTCAGCTTCGCTAAGTTGCAGCCTTGGGTGGAGCACGAATTGCTCTTTACCTAGGTAATGATTAAATCGTCCTTAAAACTCATTAAACGCAGTTCGTGGCCGTGGATGTCGGTGTTTCTGACAGCCTTGCTGGCTATTTCCGTGTTGAGTTTTAGTTACGAGGTGAATAGAGCTCACTCTGCGGTGTCTCAATACTTTGCGATTTGGGAAGAAGACGTCGCCAAGTCTTTATTGGTAAAACAAGATAGCAGTCTTTTGGATAAAATCCTGGGCCAACTGCGCGAAGTTCATGGTTCGGTGGCGCAAGTTTCTGTCAAAAATGTGATTGCTGGCGCCTGCCACTTTGAAAGTGATATTCCGATTACGCTTTTTTCGTTGCCCGCAGGACAAGTTAAGGTTTGCTATAGTACCTCAGACCTCGCGGTTAAAGCGGTGAGTTCACCGATTTTTATGTTGGGTTTATTTTTAGGATTTTTATTTTTGTTTTTTGGTTCCCGTCGAGAATTCATCAATCGGATCAAAGAACATCAATTGCAATCCGAACTTTCTCGAAACAAAGAGATTTCAGATATATCAAGACAAGTGGCGCACGATATTCGCGGGCCCTTGATGGCGTTAACTACGCTGACTCGATTGTCCCATGAAATGAGTTATGAAAAGAAAGAACTGCTTGGTTTAGCTGTTCAGCGCATTCGCGGTATTGCCGATGATTTGCTGATCCGAAGCAATGAAATCAAAAATGAAAATGTTATCGAAGCGCCAGCGAAAGCACCAGTTCAGATTCCCGCTGGGGTGGATGTGATTCAAGTCGTCGAGCGCCTTTTGAAAGAGTATAAATTTTCCTACGAAAAAATTAATTTTGAGTGGCATAAACATGTCGCGGCTGAAGCACTGTATTTTCCAATGGAAGAAATGAAGCTTTTGCGCGTTCTTGGAAATATTTTGAATAACGCCATAGAAGCGGCCCCTGAGTCAGACGCCACGGTGAGTATTTCGCTTTTGGAGCGCGAACAAAACTGGATTTTGCAAATTATGGATAATGGTTGCGGCATCCCCGAAGAGGTTTTGCCGGAGCTGATGAATGAAGGAAAAAGCTTTGGCAAAGAAAATGGCAATGGCTTAGGTCTTTACGATGCTCGTAAAACTTTGAAGGCTATTGGTGGTGACTTGCAGCTTCGCTCACGTGTCGGCGTGGGGACCCAAGTGATTTTAGTTATTCCTAAGAACTCTCAAAAGCTTGTGAAAATCAGTTAAAACTTTCAAGAGCCCACTTAGTTTTCAATCTTAATTCCCAAAACATTCTCGATAGTTTTTTCGTAGATGTCCTTTTTGGCAGGTTTGCCAGAGGCAGATTCTTTCTTGCGAATCGTGCCGGTGTCCAAAACGAAGGATCTAAAAAGATCGGCTTCGTGAGGCGCTCCATTGATGGTGAAGTGATACTCGCGGTCTTTGCAAAGCGCTGTCATCGCAACAGGGTCTTTAAGGATCGTCTTGGAGATTAGTTGGATTTCGCTGACATTAAGGGTTGTAATTTTGGTTTCGAGAGTTGATTCCGGAGAGCTTTCGATGTTTTCGATCGCGCATGGGAAAGTGATAACCAAAGGTGTTTTTTCCTTAAGGCTTAAATTATCCGAAGGCAGTTTTTTGTCTGGGCTGCTCTGGATAAAGTCCATGGTGGTCACGAGCAGTCCCCAGGGGTTTTCCAAAGTGCGCTCGGTCGTATTTATTTTCAGATTTAAGGAAATAAAAAGCTCGCTGTTTTTGTTAGAGCCTTCGCTGATTTGGACCACAACCAATGCGCGATAGGAATCTGGCCCTAGGCTGATCAGGGACAGCAATTGTCCGTGTTGATTTAAGGATTTTGCCTGAATCTTTTCACGCAAGCGTTGAACTTCTTGAATGCGTTTTTCTCGCAGCTCTGGCGCCATCAAAAAACTGAGCGAAGTTTGAGATTGCCAGAAATTGTTAGAGTCATAGTTGAAATAGCGATCCAAGTATTGACGAGCAAACGTCAATTTTTCCATTTCGCCGAGCTGGAAGTTCTGCAAGGATTCTGAATGACCAGCCATATCTGTGGTGACTGCAATCACGCGAGGATTGTTTTTAAGGCTCCAGTACAGCACACTGACACTGACGGCCCAGATGATGCTGGCGGCACAAAGAATCTTCCACAGATGCTGACGCATTATTCACTCTTTTCCAGCGGTAGGATTTCAATCATCTGGTCACGATGGTATTTTTTGTTGGGACCTTCATCAACCCATTGGTCGATTTTGTAAAGTTTGATTTTTGCTTTGCCGCTTTGGAAGTATTTGCGGTCGGCATTGCCTTTTGTTTCTTTTAGCAAAGTGGCAGGCCCATTTTGGAAGAAATCCAATTGCGCCTTCATTTTTTCGTTTTCCAGTTTCAGGACGTCGATATCTTTTTCGTCGTTGAAATAATAATTTGCAACCACCGCCGAAGCGACGCCAATGATTCCACCCCAATACAAGGAGTGAAGTTCCTTGCGTTCATCTTCCGGCGCGGTGGCGCCTCCAATGATGGCTCCGACGCCGACCCCAGCAAGGGTCGTCGCCATTCGGCTTTTTTGATTTGTAGCACAGGCGGAAAATAAGAAGCAGACACCAAGCAGAAGCACTGATTTTTTCATATACTCAATGCTAGATTTGTTTAGGTTGCGAGGGAAGAAAAAAGTGCCGGAATCAACTCTGATCCAGGCACTTTAAGTGCTTTAGGAAAGCTTTTGAATAATCGCGTCTGTGAAAGAAACAGTAGAACCTTTTCCGCCAAGGTCCCCGGTGCGAGCATTGATATCAGACAAGGCCGCGATCAAAGCCGTCATGATTGCGTCCGCTTTAGTATTTTCGCCAACGTGTTGAAGCATCATGACTGCAGATTGCAAAAGAGCTGTCGGATTGGCTTTATTTTGACCCGCGATATCGGGAGCCGAACCGTGAACGGCTTCAAAGATCGCCGCATTTTCTCCGATATTCGCACCCGGAACTACGCCCAAGCCGCCAACCAAGCCTGCACATAGATCTGACAAAATATCACCGTAAAGATTTTCCGTGACGATGACGTCGAACTGCTGGGGACGCGTCACCAATTGCATGCAGGCGTTATCAACAATGACGTCTTTGGTGACGATGTTGGGATATTGCCAGCCGACCTCTTGGGCCACTTTCAGGAACAAACCATCAGATAGTTTCATGATGTTGGCTTTGTGAACGATGGCTACTTGTTTGCGACCGGTTTTTTGGGCTAAGTCGAAAGCATAACGAGCGATGCGTTCGGAACCTTTGCGCGTAATACGCTTGATGCTTTCAGCAGTATTTTCGTCAACCATGCGTTCGATCCCCGCATAAAGGTCTTCGGTGTTTTCGCGCACGATCGTTAGATTCACATCAGGACAAACACATTGAACACCTGGCAATGAACGCACGGGTCTGACGTTGGCGTAAAGATCAAATTTTTGTCTCATCGTTACGTTGATTGATTTGTGTCCACCACCTACCGGAGTTGTTGTAGGGCCTTTGATCGCCAGTTTGTTTTTATTAATGGAATCAACAGTATTGCCCGGTAAAAGATCACCTAGTGTTGCTAAGGCGATTTCACCAGCTTGGTATTCTTCATATTCAAAAGGAGCGTGCACGTGCTTAAGGACGCGGATCACTTGAGTCATAATTTCTGGGCCGATGCCGTCACCAGGAATAACAGTCAATTTCATCATAGAAGGACCTTTCTTATGGGGGATGATCTCGGTGTATCAAGAGTTGCCAGGGACATCAAGTTTCGAGGGGTACAGATTCGCGCGCGAGAGGTGGTTTAGAGCTTTTTTCGGCTCTCCACCTTAAGATGGGCTGTGGGACGGGAAGGGTGGGTAAGACCTGGATTCCACGATTGTGGCGGTCACCCGGTTGGCAGTCTCAAAGTGAGACTGTACCAAGCACTAAAGCAAGCCCCGGGCCAGGCCATTTGGAGCCCTTTTGCACCACACTTTGCGGCGAGGGGGTGTCTGTTTCTTTGACAGTAAAAACATCAGTAAAATTAGCGTCTTAAGGTAAAACCCCAGGGGTGTCTGTGTAGTTGACGGGGAAATCGCGTTGGCAGCGGTTTTTTGGTTGAGGTGCCAGGGGTGTTCAAAGGCCAATGGTTTCAAGAGGATAGGGGACAGGGGAGAATTTCGAGGGATGGTCTTTTCTTTGTAATAGAAAAGCTCAGGAGGAACGATCTCATGTGGAAGTCCCTTGGCATCTTAATGCTTATGACATCAGCAATGTTTCTAGCGGCCTGTGCGCCTAAGTCTCAAGAAGACTGTGGTTTTGTACAGAACGTCTATGGCGAGCGCGTGTCTTGGAAGTCTGATGTCCCAGTGACGATGTACCTTCACCAGTCTGTTCCTCCAGAATATGTCAGTGCGATTGTTTCTGCTGCTGAAACTTGGGAAAAAACCGCAGGTCGACGTTTATTCAATATCGTAACGACATCCAGAATCACGGGGCCCGCAGAGCCTCATAAAGACGGAAAGAACATCATTTATTTTCTGAATACTTGGGAAGCCAACAGAGGTTCTGAACAAGCACGCACCAGCATGCACTGGAATGGTGATCAGATTCAGGAAGCCGACATCAGAGTGAACGATAAAGATTTTAACTTTTATTGGAATCAAGGGAAGTCCTCAGGCGCGGTGAACATTGAAGCCCTGGTTCTTCATGAAATGGGTCATGTGTTGGGCTTGAAGCACAAGGATTCCGGTGGTTCGGTTATGGCCACATACTTGTCGTCGGGGTCAGATCGCACCCAGCTGGCATCTGCTGATGTCACTGATTTGAAGTGCGAATATTAGGACCCAGCGTTGTAAAAGTTCTATGTAAGTTTTTTTAAGTTGAGAGATGGTTCCGAAGATCAATAGACTTTTAAGTCGGCGCCCTGAAAGGGGCTAGGGAGAAGAAGATGAGAGTTATCAATAAAAATGAAATCGCTGAAGTTCAAGAATCTGCAGTGGAAACTTTCGTTGGATCTTTTTCTCAATCTCAAGTTCCTGTTGCGCAGACTTCTTATCATGAACTTGCTGATACTCCCGTTGTTCAGAAAGATGCACTTTCTCAGTTGCACGCAAATATTGAAATGCTTGCGGATCTTCAAGGACGCTTGCAGTTTGTAATGACTGAAGTTCGCTATCTACTAAAGGTATAGTAAGAAAGTGCTCCGAAATTCATTTTGCTAAAATAGGAACAAACTCGTTCGAGTTTCTTCAGACCTCAAACTTATGTTAGATGACATCACTTTGTTTTTCCTTTCTGATGTAAGGAGAGGTGACCTCATCATGCAAGATTCTGCAAAATCTGATTGCTCGCAAAAATGCATACTAAGTGCCGGCCTTCAACCACACATCACAGCTCAATTTCAAAAATGGAGTCTAACTAAGACAGAAGCGGACATTGGAATGCTTCTTTTGAAGGGCCTGAGCTTGCGAGACATCTCTAATCTTCGTGGTACTTCAGAAACCACGGTAAGACAGCAGGCTTTGATTCTATATAAAAAAGCGAATGTTGATGGACGTCATCAATTGGCAGCGTTGTTTTTGGAAGAATTGTTGATGCCTTGTCAGTTCTTTAGTTCAAAACAAAAAAATTCGACGGCCTCTTAGGCTTTGCGATTAAAGCCCACACTTGTCAGCTTTGGAATTTTGTATACGACCCAATCGCCTTCGCGTTCTCGGGTCATCCCCTCCGTGATCACGGGTTGAGTGAACGGGAAGTCTTCACGAAATGTTTGATAGCTGTTGGAGCTTACAGATCTATTTTCATCTTCAAACTTATCTTTAAATGAGCGCTGGCCACTGACGACAGCGCGATCTCTTTGAATAGAGACCTTCACGTTATCTTTTTCGTGGTCTGGCACATAGGCTCTAAGAGTGTAAGAGTCACCGTTTTCGATGATCTGACTGCCACGATCTTCAACCTTATAAAAAGGGTCGTCTTTTTTCTCTGCGTACTTCGCTGCAGCTCCGACGAACTCACGGCGAGTGTTTGCTAGTTCTTTGGTGTAGCGATCTTTTTGAATGTCGAGCGATTCCCGCTGAGCTTCTTCATTTTTTTGGTAAGTACTTTGGAAATGTTCGTTTTGCTTTCCAAGTTGTTGTTCATACGATTGTTTGTTGTGACTCAAGCGATTTGTATATTGAGAGCTTAGATTATCTTCTTTTTGCGCCCAGTCTTTGTGAGTTTTGTCGTACTGAGTTGCATAGTCAGTATTCAAGCGCTGAAGTTTTTTGTCCTGCTGGGTTTGTTCTGCAGTGATGGTCTTTTCACCACGGGCCTGGAGCTCTGCATACTCTTTTTCTTGGCGAGTGCGCAGGCGTTCCTGAGTGACCTGACCACGTTCTACTTCATTTTTTAACGAAGTATCATTTTGTGTGCGTTGTTGGGAAAGACGTTTTTCACTGAAAGAGTTTATTTCAGTCATGTCTTTGTTGTAGCGTTGTTTCGCCTCGCGGGTGTCATTGGTGCTTTTGTTGCGGATCTGGGCGATCTCTTGTTGCGCGTGTTCTTGCGTTTCTTGAATCTTTTCTGCGGATTCGTTTTTTTGAGCCGCAAGTTGGGCTTGGCGTTTATCGCGTGTTTCGATCAACTTATCATCGTAAGACTTTTGCAAAGCAGCTGTTTTGGTATTGTAGTTTTCGCTAAGCTGCTTACGTTCTTCAGAGGAACTGTTCGTCAGTTCTTGCTGACGTTTGCGAATATGATTGATGGCCGCTTCGTTGTTTTCACGAATCGAATCTTTTTTATCGCTGTAGTAGTCCTTGAGGTCGGAAATCTGCGCTTCATTTTCCTGAGCAAGCTGCTTCTTTTTGCGATTGTACTCCGCCTGCATTTCAGTCAGGTCGGATTGCTGGGCTTTTCTCGTGGAATTGTCGATAGATGACATATTCCAAGTGTATCAAAAGAATACAGCTCCACTAGGGGGCAGGGGCTGTTGCAGAGGTAATCTGGCCTTTCGGGTTGGGGCAGAAGTCTTTGAAGTCACTGGTGCGCCCAAAGCAGCGCCACGTAGCGATGTAAGTGACGTCCTCATCAGCGGCGACCGGATAGAAATATCGATATTGCACGTGATCCAGGCTGCTCTGAACTAGACGAGAGTCTGGTGTGGCTGAAGGATCGGTGGAGCGCTTAGAGATCTTCAATAGAAAAACCCGGTACTCGGCGCGGGCTAAGTTCGGGAGTAAGAATAAAAAGAAAGCCGATAAGAGAAATCGATATTTCACAAATTCTCCTATCGGCTTTGCGGTGGGAAAAGTTAAACCGACTCGTTGGTAGAATACCACCGTAATTTTGCGTTGCATTAGTTTTCGATTTTGATGTCGATTTAGGACTCTAATTGTTCGACAAAATTTTTAGAATCCGCTGTGGCAGATTGTTTGGTGGGGGCTTTGGCAAAAAATGTTTAAAGTGTTGTCACTTTATTAAACATTTAAAAATAGCCCCTGGGGGCTATTTTTAATGAAGTTGCTCGTGGTTTGCTCTGACCGTGTTTTCGACAATGTGGAAGTAAGCTCTTACCAGCATGTGATAAGACTCTTGATCCAAGGCCTGAAGGTAGGCCATTTTTTCAAAATAAGTTTTTTTGCCGATGAGCTCTGTCATCACGTCCTGTACCTTCTTCATTTTGTCGAAGCTATAGAAGTCTTTGTCGTCTTTGACTTCTTTCAGGACACCCGCAATGGCTTGGTTGTCGAATAGAACATGAACACCCATAGCCGAATGAGAGAGGAGAGCTTCCATTCGCTCTAAACTTGTCTCTTCTATGTTTGCCAAGATCGCCTCCTTGCGACGTTCTTCCACGATGTTGGGGAAGAAACGGCCGTCTTGCAAGAGGAAAAAACAGCTTCATGACAAACCTTGTCGTGTCGTTTCTTTTTCCAGTTGTTGCGGAGCAACTTTGTCTCGATAATAGGCTGGTAAGGAGCCAAGATGGCCAAAGCGAAGTCCCCTCCAGTTAAGAAAAAATCAGTCAGTAAAACTTTAGAGAAAGCTCTAGAAAAAGAGTATATCGTCGTCGATGAAGCCCATGGGTTGATTTTTGAAAATGAGACCGACCTTTCCGGTTATTTTCAGGAGATGATTCAGAAATTTCAGGAAGAATACAAAGCCTTGCGCTCCGAAGATGATTTTAACGATGAGGAGCAGATTTCTCGAGAGAATTATCTGGATACCACGTTAGATGAACCTGACGAAGTATGGATGGATAGTAAGATGACAGAAGACTATCCAGTTTACTACTTCATCAAAGAGGTTGTTGAAGGTGCGACGGCATTTAAATATGTCGCGATTGCCTATGTCGACGATGAACAGGAAACTCCGACGTTCGTATTCATGCACTTCCCAACTCGCGACAGTCGCGTATGGCATAACTACCAACGTGGCGACATGGTTTATGATATCAATTATGAACAGGCCACAGTCGGAGCTATTGAAGGGGATTCAATGCTCGAAGGGGATCCTTTAGCCATTGGTCTTTATCAAGCCATGGTGAAGGTTCGCTCTGAAAAAGATATCCCAGCAGAACAGTTTCAAGCGTACGCAGAGCTTCGCGAAGAAACGATTGAGTCTGCGGATGAAATCTGGCGCAAGACAGATCTAGAGGGACATGTTTTGGTGAGCTTTATTAAAGAGTTCCCAGATCATGAAACCAAGGATCTTACTTATATTGCGGTCACTCAAGAAGAAGAAGACTCTAATGTCCACTCGTTGTTGTTCTCATTCCCAACAACGGATGAAGCTTTGGTAGATCGTTATCGTCAGGGTGAAAACTTGCAAGCTGAGGAAGTCAGTCAAGAATCGTCTCACTAAAATGATCTGGCCCTATATTATCCTTTCGTACTTTAGTTTGTTTGTGTTTGGCCTTAGCGATAATGTGCGAGGCCCCTTGTTTCCCGAAATTATGAAAGAGTTTGCCGTCAACGACTCCATGGGATCATGGATGTTTGCGCTAAGCTCGATTTCGGGTTTTCTTTCAAGTTACCTTTGTCGGCACCTTCTTCGCCGTTATGATCGACTGACAGTTTTAAGGGCTGGGGCCGTTGCCCTTATTGTATCCCAGCTGGGGATGGCTGCTGCGCCTAGTTTTTATGCCTTTCTTTTTTTCAGCTTCATGTTTGGATTAAGCATGGGGATCGTGGGGCTTATTCCCAATGTCTTGGTTCCCTTGGGATCCAGCAGTGAACGAAAACAGCAGCTGTTGTCGGGTTTGCATTCCATGTATGGCGTCGCCAGTTTTTTGTCGCCGCTGCTTGCAGCCGGTGTTGAGCATTGGACCGGAAGCTGGCGATGGACCTTTGTTATTGTCGCGTTGGCGCCGATGGGGTTGCTTGTTTACACGCGACATTCCAGTCATGACAATCTTCATAAAAAGACCGAGATGACAGCGGAAAGCCATAAGCTCAATAAGGCTCGTAATTTCAAGCCGCAATTGTTCTTTGCCTTTATGGTGAGCTTTTGTGTGGCCGCAGAAATTATGGTGTCGTCTCGTTTAGCTCTCTTCATGCGTCGGACGATGAACTATGATATGGAAAGTTCCAGTCTTTATGTGACCTATTTCTTTGTCTGCATGCTGGCCGGAAGAATGTTGTTCACGCTGATCAAGTTGCCGACCAGTGTTCGTAATCAACTAACGGGGGCTTTGATTTTAAGTGCTCTTTGTATTCTTGCCGGTTTGTATGTACATCCGATGTTCATGCCGATTGTTGGGTTTACGGTGGCGCCATTTTATCCTTTGGCAATTTCTTGGATCTCTACCAAGTTTCCACACGATCTCGACACAGCGGTGTCTTATATGATGGCGACCGATTCTATGATGTTGGTAGCCATGCATTTGCTGGTAGGTAAAATTACGGACAACGCGGGGATTGCGACGGCCATGTTACTGGGGCCGGCGCTTTGTTTTATTTCGTTCTTACTGGTGAATTCGTATGAATTCTTTTTTGAGCGTGCTCCGTCTCATGAAAAGTAAAAAGAGTGCTGGGGGAAGCACTCTTTTTAGGGATCAGAGAACCGGGGGAAGTCCTCTGTTCAAATTCAATATCTCATTAGAAGCAATAGCTGTTTGACATCGCTTGGAATTGAGATGTCGAGTAACCTTGGTTTTTGTTGTTTGCGAATGGGTGAAGGGCTTGCAATACACTTGCGCGAGTTGCGCCATCAGATTCCGTTGCATAGGCCGCTGGGTTTGCAGAGAACAAAGGCAACAAAGAATCAATTTGAGTCACCGCTTGGTTAGTTGCAGAGTTGTAGCTCGTGATTTTCAAAGCATCATACTGTCCAGTTGCATCGTTCAGTTTCACAAGGATATTTACGCGAGCAAAAAAGGAAGCGGGATCCGCATAACCCATGCTAGATGCAGTTGCGGAAACATCAGACCATTTCAAAGTTGTTTTCCAGCTTGTGATGTATTTGTTTGTCGTTGAGTCAACCAAAGCGAAGCTCAAAGATGTTTGGTCAAGATAAGTGGAACCGGAAGAATTCGCCATCCACTTCCACATCGCAATATAGTTTGAATCAGAAGCAAAGTCAGAAGGCAATGTTGTAAGGCGAACCCAAACATAGTCAAAGCTATAGCCAGAAGAATCTTGGTAAGCTTTTTGTTTTGCAGCTAAACCAGAAGCAGAAGCATAGTTACATACTGCAAGAGCTTTATTGGAAGCATCTGTCGTTGAAGTCGCAGAGGAGCGGCTTGCAAAATCTGTTGACGTTGCTGTGTTTGAAGAACCACATGCAGTCATAAGTGTTGCTACTGCCATCAACAAAACCGTCGTTAGAATTTTTTGAGAAGATGTTTTCATAAAGCCCCCTGATGCTTTATTACTAGAGCAATCTGGGTGCCATAAATCATAATGAATCACTGTGTTTTCATTAGTAAAATCATATACTTGTGTTTGATTTTAATCTCGGATTGAGACGATCTTGTTTTGATGCGAAGAAGGTGACGGAAACAGGCAGACACTCTTTGTCTTCTCTTTTTTTTGGGGGATTTGAGAGCGAACGTGGGCCTTTGCTACACCAGCGCTTCGGTGGCACGCCTTCCAGGCTCAACGTCGCCGGGCTTTGCCCGGTTCGCGCCATCCGGGCGCCGACTAAGGCCACCTGCGGCTGGTGTAGCAAAGGCCCACGTTCACTCTCAAATTGAAATGACGTGAAGATCGCCGTTTTAGAAGCCCTAGGTTTTTGTGGAGTGAATGGTGAGGTGAGGGGTTGGGAATTGAAAAAGCCAGAGGTTGTTTCTCTGGCTTTTTGTGGGTTTGTTTTTTTGTTTTTATTTTTTTATTTTACTGCGCATGTGTATTTTGCTGAGTAGTTGCCTTCGGCTAGTGTTGCGGAGAAGGCTAATGTTGTGCCGCTTATTGAGAAACCTGAAGTGATGGCTTGGCCTTTTGTGTTGTAAAGTTCGATGTCGGCTTTACCGTCGCCATCCGTGTCGAGTGGGGCGCAGTCCAAGTTGATGGATTTTAACAGCTCAACTGTTTTTGCTCCGATTGAAGACAAGATGGACGTGTAATCAGTCGCGCACACGGAGCCAACGATGCCGCCGGTGAGTTTGGCCATGGATTCGTA
>JBJTMR010000182.1:0-2221 GCA_046070625.1 Bdellovibrio sp.
GGCAAAACACCAGAGTAAGAAGTCGCTACCGTAGAAGGCGTCGTCCAACTCAAATTGCCCAAAGTATCTGAAGTCAAAACTTGACCGTTGCTTGCAGCAACGCCCGTTGGCAATTTCAACACATAGCTTGTACCAACAGTTGTTGGAGCAAAAATGCTGACCGTGTTAGCACCAGAATCCGTAAAGATTGAACCTTTACCTGAACCAAACGTTAAATTGCCGGTCATCGTGTCGCCTGCTTTTAAAACGTTGGCTGAGGCTGCACCCGTTACGTTTGCCGTAATTGTACCTGCTGTGAAGTTTCCTGAGGCATCACGTTTTACAATTGTACTTGCGGTGTTCAAATTAGTCGCTGCATTCGCAGCCAGCTCCGCACTGTGCACATTTGCCGCAGTGGAACCGCCCACTGAATTAACAGTCGCGGCCACAGAACCGTTGCCGCTGGCAGAAACATCTGAAGTCAGTGCCGTGATCGTACCACCCGAACCACCAGCCGAGCTGATGAGATCCCAGCCCGAACCATTGTAACGATAGATTTTCTGAGTGTCTGTTGCCACGAACAGATCCCCATTCGCTGGAGTCCCTGGTTTAGCAGCATCAAGACCAGAGGTCATCGCACCAACGCCCCCGCCGTTTCTAACAGCATCCGTGATTCCGTAGCCACTCAATGTTGTCGGAGAGGCGGCAATTTTTGACCAAGAAATAGAGCCAGAAATGTCAGCTTCCGTGAAAGTCGTGGAACCAGATACAACGCGTCCTTTAACATCCGTAGTGACTTTATAGTAAGTTCCCGCCGTGCCGGCATTGACCAACGAGGGATTTGGATAGTTGCCCGTAAGATCTCCCCCGGCCGCCCCACCAGGGCTTGCAGAAAGAGATGCCGGAACCCAGTTTGAACCATCAAACTGAAGGACTTGATTTGCTGTTGGTGCCGTAGCTGAAACGACAACACCTTTAATCTTATCAACAGAAGTCGCGCCTTGTGTTCCACTGACATCGCCAACAAGCGATCCCGTGAATCCCGCAGAGCTCCCAGCAATGTTGCCAGAAACTTGAGCTCCACTGATTGCGATATTTGAGCATGAAAAGTTATTCGACGGAGAAACAAACGTCAGTGTCTGATTCGCACCGCAACTGGCTGGCATTTGCGACTTTTGCAAGAAGTCAGAGGCTGTATATATTCCTAACTTTTGCGCCGACTCAGCGACCTTAGCATAACCCGCGAACGGCACAGATCGGATCACGTTATCTGGCGAAATCAACTGCCAACCGACTCCATCATAAAATTGCACTCGCAAAAGGCGTCCATCATTTGAGATAGGTGTATAAGTCGCGCCCCCAAAACACGTGTATGGCGTCGAATTATTAAAGGCATCCAATATCCCAAAAGAAGGCGTCGGCGGGTAAGTGACAGTCCCATTCCCGATAGGAACGTCAAAAACCCCTCCGGAATTTCTCATATCAATACCGGTAACCAGCTCTTGATAGATCATACATTGACCAGTTGGGTCCGTGATTTGGAATTGGAATCTAACTTGAGAGTATTCTAGAGCTGTTCCATCAGATCGAACGATTCGTCCTTGATAGGAAAGTGAACCCGGCGCGCCCATGGAATAAGAACCCCATGCAAACACGAGTAGTGCCATACATATCCTGAAACAAACAGCAAAAGGCGAGGTTTTATCTTTCATACCTTACTTATCGGAATCCTAATCGCGTTTTTAAGATTTAAATTCCGCAATGTGACAACGTCTCAAAAAACGCCTCTCTGGGATCAAAAATCGACAACCAAAAATAGATTCTTCTAACAAATGATCGGTCCTCGCATTGATGTAGATTACATTTTAATCATGATTAAGACTGCTGAGGATTGCATGGCACACGCTTTAGCCAAATTGGTTCGAGCATTAAAAGGATTTTTAAAGGCAGCTGATTTAGCCTATCCGAAGTTAACAAAAGGCCTAAAAATGAATGAACCCACTATGCTCAGTGGTAAAAGTCAGATTTCAATTTCCAAGTTTGAACAGATTTGCAAAATCTTGAAAATAAACAGCTCTTTCAGCGCCAACAGACCCTCGCAAACCACCTTCTTCCCCCTTTAACCAGCGTGTCAGACCCCAAAATCTGGGGTCACCCCCCTGATCTAACTCCCCTGCGTCAGTTATAGAGCAAAGAACCCAGTTTTGAGGCCTGTTTTAGTGGACTCGCCCCCTCTGAAATG
>JBJTMR010000183.1:0-10890 GCA_046070625.1 Bdellovibrio sp.
AAAACTTCGGCCCATTTGTAAGAGTAATAACCTGCAGAATAACCGCCCGCAAAGATATGGCTAAAGCTGACAGAAGAGTTCGTGCCCGGAACTTTCGGGAACAAACGAGTTTCGGCTGTCGCCATTTCTTCAAAAGCATCCACGTCCTTGATCAATGAAGGATCCGCTGTGTGCCAAGCCATATCCAACATACCGAATTGCAATTGACGGCAAGACGCGTAGCCAGCTTGGAATTGTTGAGACGCTTTCAATTTTTTGATCAAGTCTTCTGGCATCGGTTGATTTGTTTCGTAATGACGAGCAAACAAATCCAAACCTTCTTTTTCACCAGCCCAGTTTTCCATAATTTGTGATGGAAGCTCTACGAAGTCCCAGTAAACGTTAGGACCGCTTAAAGACTGGTAAGTTACTTCAGAAAGCATCCCGTGCAAAGCATGGCCGAATTCATGGAATAAAGTACGAACTTCGTCGTAAGTCAAAAGCGACGGTTTTGTCGGCGTCGGCTTCGTGAAGTTACACACGATGCTGACGTGGGGGCGTTTTAGCTCGCCACCAATCAAACCTTGACCGCGGAATTGGGTCATCCATGCGCCACCTTTTTTAGTTTCGCGAGGGAAGAAGTCTGTATAGAACAAGCCCATGTATTTACCAGATTTCTCTTCGTAAATTTCGTAGGCTTTTACTTCTGGGTGATAAACTGGGATGTCTTTGTTTTCTTTGAACGTCAAACCGTAAAGTTGTTTTGCGTGCGTAAATACGCCTTCAACAACATTTTCAAGTTTGAAGTAAGGGCGAAGGTCTTCTTCATTGAAAGCGTATTTTTCTTCTTTCAATTTTTCAGAGTAATAACCAAAGTCCCAAGGTTTCAATTCAGGGATGCCGTCCAATTGCGCGGCAAAAGCGTGAACTTCAGAAACGTCTTTTTGACCAGCGGCTTTGGAAGCTTTCAAAAGTTTTTGCAGGAAAGTCGCAACTGTTCCTGGATCTTTTGCCATACGTTCAGCCAAAACGAATTCTGCATGAGTTTTGAAACCCAAAAGGTTCGCACGCTTGGCTCTTAAAGTTACAATCTTTTTTACGATCTCTTGGTTGTCGAATTCGCCACCAAAAGCGCGAGAGCTGTATGCTTTCGACATTTTTTCACGCAAAGCTCTGCTGTTAGCGTAAGTCATGAATGGCAAATAAGAAGGAATTTGTAAATTGAAGTACCATTGGCCTTTTTTACCTTTGGCCTCTGCTGCGGCCGCGGCACCTTCCAAAACGCCTTCTGGAATTCCGGCAACGTCTTCATGCTTATCCAAGAACATTTCAAAAGAGTTCGTCGCTTTCAAAACATTTTCAGAATACTTAGGTCCTAGGACCGACATCTCTTGGTCAATTTGGCGAAGCGTTTCTTTTTGTTCTGGAGACAACAAAGCTCCGTTACGAACAAAGGACAAATAAGTTTTTTCCAACAAACGAGATTGTTCTGCCGTCAATTTCAATGAGTTGCGGTTGTCATAGACAGCCTTAACACGTTTGAAGATTTCTTCGTCCAAAGAAACGTCTGAAGCCAGAGCTGTCAATTTTGGATAGATCTCTGTCGCTAATGCTTGGAAAGCGTCATCAGAGTGAGCCGATTCCAAGTTTCCATAGATCGTCGCAATGACGTCTGCTTTTTCAGAAACAGTTTCCAGGGCAACGATGGTGTTTTCAAAATCTGGTGTTGCAGAGTTTGCTTTAATTTTTGCGATATTGTTTTTCGCAAGTTTGATGGCCTCATCTAAAGCGGGAAGGTAGTGCTCAACCTTAATTTGGTCAAAAGGCACGGCCTGATCTTTCGCGGTGAATGGCATCAAAAGAGGATTGTTAGAAGTCATAAAAGGAGCCCCCATTTTTTGAGTGAATAGACACTTTTTTATCACCCGAGAACCGCTGAAAATAAAGGGAAAACAGCACTAGTACGCTGTAACATTAATTTCTAGCAGCGTTGCAACCTCCTCTGCGTATTGTGAATACGCCTTCGTCGGCTGCGCCTTGTACAAATTAATGTTACAGCGTGCTAGGGAATTTAGGGGTGAACTCAAATAGAAAGGGCCCTTGCGGTGTTATCCTCAAGGGCCCATGATAATGCGGCATATAACTACCGGTGAAAACCGGTGAGGAGCGCCGCGCTCCTCCTATTTAATTCATCCAGATGCCGCCGCTGATGGAAGCACCATAGCCGCCGCCGTACCCATAACTGCCGCCACCATAACCACCACCGTAGCCATAGCCACCTGGAGCTGGGTAACCGCCATTGTTGTAACCACCACCATAGTAGCCACCGTTGGAACCAGTAACGCAGACGCCGAGACCAGAACCTGTAAGCACTTCGCGGCAAGTCGCCCCGACACCGCAAGAGTTTACTTGGTTCATAAGACAGCTTGTTGCCACATTACGTGAACAGTTCCCGCCGCCTGCGTTAGGGATGTTGGATACTTGAGGCATGTTCAATGATGTCTGCGGAGCATAGAAACCCGAAGACGCATAGAAGCTGAATGACCAACTAAAATTGAAGGTCACCATGTTTGTCGTACGGAAGCAGCCCATTCCCATTGAGGAGTTGTAAGCCGGTTGATATCCAAACGGACATCCGCAGGCTCCATATGTCGAGAAGTAATTGGAGTAGTCGTAAGCTGTGTTGCCATATGGAAAGCGATAAGGCTTCCAACCAGTATATTGGCCGTAGACTCCGTTGTTGCACAGGTTGCTATTCTTGATACAGCGGGCATCCACAGGAGTTGTTGCTGTAGTACCAGAGTTACCTCCGCCACCTTTGTCAGCACAAGCCATCGATAAAAGAGTGAATAAAACTACGAACAGCCTTTTCATAAGGGCGCTCCTTAAAAAATATTGAATAACAGGAGTCCTATTTCCAAGAAGTGTGCCTTTATGGGACAGGCTGAAAAGCTGTTTATTTCGATATGGAGGGCATATTTTCCAAGGGAGGTGACTAAAAGGGGCACCTTGCGCCGCAAAAGGGTGGTTTTGCTTCAGATTCAGTGGCACCCTAAAAGGGTCTAAATCGAAAGGAGTCGATGATGAAGTACATGGGATGTATCGTTGCCTTGGTATTAGCTTTGCCTGCTTTTGCTGCAATTCCGGCAAAGAAAGCCGTTGCTCCAAAAATCTTATCAGGAACTGGTGAAACCTTCGGTGGTTTGGCGGGAACTGGTTTCACTTTGCTGGATGTGCGTAAGACGGCTGATAAATCGAAAAAAATAGAGCGCGTCGTTTTTGATATTGGCGATATGGCCGGAGCAAAAATGCGTGGCTGGCCTGGATATTTTCATGCGGAGCTAAAAAACAAACCGCAACGCCTGGTTCTTTCGTTTTCGCAAATGCCGAACTCTCATCTGGACGGTATGACTTTGGCCAATCGTATGAAAGACTCTTTGGCTGTGAAGAACACGGCTTTGAGTCTGGATCCTGTGGACAGTTCTTTGAACCTTTCTTTCGATTTGAAACCAAACACCAAAGTGCGCGTGTATCAAGTTGCCGGCAAAAAGGCGACGAGCAAAGTTGTTATCGACCTCATGACGGAGTAAGCGACTCGTGACAAAGGTTTCATTTTTATTTGTGGCCCTTTTATTGTCCTCTGTTTCTGAAGCCAGAGTCTTTGATATTTCCAAAGACTCTGTCGCGCCCTATTTTTTGTTAACGGGCGGCTCGTCAGCGGTGGGGAAGACCGCTTATGAAAAAGAAGCCAGTGGCGTCAACGTGTCTGGAAACGTAGGTTACAATTATTCCGGCGAGTTCGGCTTTATGTATTCTCATAGGCTTGCGAATTTCCGATTTGGTTTTGAAATTCTGAAGCCTCAAAAACTCGATAATATTTCTGGAACAAATTCGTCGGGGACTCAGTTATATACCGAAACCAGTGACATCTTGGCTTATGCGCCCAAGTTGAGTGTGGATATTAATCTGCATGGTACAAATGCCTTTCGTTCTTTTGTTTCTTTAAGTGCTGGCTACGGCAGCATGACTTTGAAAAATTCTTATTCTTATACGGCCGCAGGAACTGCGGCATACCCTGGCGTGGACACCGCGACGGAAGCCAAAGGAACGGCAACCTTATTGGCAGCGTCTTTGGGATATGAGGGTATCTTGTCAGACACGACAACGTACGTGTTTGAATTTGGTTACCGTTCTATGAAATTTGACAGTCTTGAATACTCCAAAGCCTTCACCACGATGACTGGCGCTGTTGCCAGTGGAGATTCGGTGATGAATGGCAGTTCAAAGCGGAGTATTGATCTTTCTGGTGGGTTTCTTTCTTTGGGATTCCGTTTTTATCTCTAATGACAATACTGTCTGACGACAAATCGTCCTTGAATCCTTTTACCAACTCTTAACTTGTCTGCTTTGTTTGAGCAGAGTGGAATGACGCCCTAGAAGTCCGTCATTTCAATAACCAACTCAAACAAAGTGAGCGCACAATGAATAAGTTTTTTCTTGTGATCTTTTTGCTGTGGTCTGTGATCACAACTGCTACAGAACCCGTTCCTCCCAAAATTACTTTAGATGTGGCACTGGTCGGGCGTATCGTCCATTTCCGCATGACCAACAATGAAAAGATTCCGGTGCAGGTTTCTCTTTATCCTGGGGAGCATTCTTCCATCCTATTCCCAAATCTGAAAGCTGTTCTGCAAGCTGGGCAATCTACCGATCTGCAAAGTGATGCGCGCACCAGCGACGGTCTGCAAGTTTTAGATGTGCGAAGTAAAGTTTCAAATGACAAATTTGGCGAAGTTCCCGGACCCCAAGTTTATCAACCCTTTATGGTAACTCCTAATGGTGGCTCACCATTAAGTTATGAAAAAGCATTTCTCGGAAGAAGGCTGGCGTTTCGCGAACAAAGCGAGCCTGCCAAGATTGATCTAGGTGGAGGAGCTATTTACTCTGCCGGAATCAATCCATATTATTTTAAATCCAATGTTGTTCCCGCTGACGGCAAAATTTCCCCAGTGAAAGCACGCAGTCCGTTGGAATATGCGAAAATGCCATTGCACCAACTTCCGCGAGTCACTGAACCGTCTGCTGGTGGTCGTCACGACGGAACAAACTCGACATTGGAAGAAATGCTTCAGGTTCCTGAATTGGAAACAAATTATGTCAGCAATGATGTTTTGTCTCCTATGGCGACGGCGACTTTTAAGGGACATCTGTCTTTAAAAGTCAGTCCATCCGCTTATAAATCTGCATGGGGCTGGGTGGTCCGAGTTTGGCAAAAACCAGGAGCCAGTTGGGTTTTTCTCGGATGGGCCTATGTCGCAGGTGATGGCAGTTGGCAGGTAGTCAGTACTTCGGCAACCCCAGGGGCGCAAACCTGGATCGAGTATCAAACGAAGAATCGCTTTGTCTCTTTGCAAGATCCTGCAGGGAACCCTTATACCTGGGGTGATTCATGGACTTTATCAGGAGCTATGTTGGATGTCGGTTATCGCTATGCAGACCTTACGGTCACCGGTGATCTTCCCGGCGTTGATAAACTCTATGTCGGAGCCACGAATATTTGGGTGAAATTTTATAACAACGGCATGAATGCTCTTCGCGATCAACCTGTTCAAGTGACTTTCCCGAACAGTCTTGCCAGTGGTCAGTGTGTTTACAACGATGGCGCTGGTCCCTATGCGTGGAGTTGCAGCTATTGGGCGGACGGCAGAATTTATGTCATTCCGGCTCATGCCTCAGTCAGTGTTGTGCAGCATGAAATTGGTCATAGTATCAATTCTTATTACTGGTCGGGTAGCATGCCTCCGGGGGCGGGTGGGTCTCACAACCTGTGGGATTGCTATAATCCGGGATTAGCACTCACAGAAGGCTGGGCAAATTTCCTGACCTATTGGGTGCAGTTTGATCGCAACACAAGCAACCCCGTGGCTCCGTATTTTAATATGAACATTGAGTCTTTACCTGCAGGTGTCTGTGCTAATCAAAATGCCGAGATGCGCACGGCTGCAACATTCTGGGATACATATGATTATTGGAATGATGGCTCTGACTCTGCGACCACTTATGATTCGTTGTTATATACGAATCAAGCGGTGCCCGTGTCTATTTACTTGAACAACAAGCGCAATACTCCGGCGGACTATTTAGCTGTCATGCAATCAGGACAAAGTGCCTATTGGCAGGGAGAGTTCACAAAGCTATTTAGACTAAATAAAATCATTCCGTAGGAATAAAAAAGGCGCTGGTAACAGCGCCTTTGAATTATCCAGAAATTCTGCGCCTTAGGCGTAAAGACTCTCAATTTGCGTTTCAAACTTTTTATCCAGAACTTTGCGCTTCACCTTCAAGGACGGCGTCAACTCGCCGGCTTCGATGGAAAGCTCATTCGGTAAGACAATATATTTTTTAATGCTTTCATAGCTTGCAAGCTGTGCGTTGGTTTCGCTGACAAGTTTGCGCATTTGATCTTGGATAAATGCTGACTTAACCAGTTCTTCCCAGCTGTTGAACGCAATGCCATTGTCTTTAGCAAGTTTTTCTGTGTTCGCGCGGTCTAAGAATAGTAAGGCAATGATGTATTTCTTTTGATCGCCGTGAACGTGGACGTTTGCAACATAAGGGTTCAGCTTTAACAGCGCTTCTAAACGTTGCGGAGCCACGTATTTACCACCAGCGGTCTTGATCAAGTCCTTTTTGCGATCGGTGATTTTTAAATCCCCACTAGGCAGGAATTCGCCGATGTCGCCGGTATGAAACCAACCATCTGTGAAAGCTTCTTTGGTCGCCACGGGATCTTCATAATAACGAGCCATGACCTTGTCGCTTTTAATCAGGATTTCTCCGTCTTCAGCAATTTTAATTTTTGCCTCACCGATAGGACGGCCCACGCTGCCGAAGCGGTAGTTGTAAGGTGTATTTACGGTGATAGCAGCCGTCGTTTCCGTCAGGCCATAACCTTCTAAAATTAGTACGCCTGCCGCGTGGAAGAACAAAGCAATGTCTTTTGAAATGGGAGCTCCACCACTGATCGCAAAACGCAAACGGCCACCGAAGGCGTCAGAGATCTTTTTCAAGACTAAACGTCTTGCGAGTTCGTATTGTGCCAATAAATCCAGCGGCAGAATCTGGCCACTCAGTTTGCATTCACCAACACGTTTGCCAATACCAAGGGCCCAATTGAAAAGCTTTAATTTTAAGGGCTGAGTTTGGATTTGGGCCAAGATCGCCGCATAGATTTTTTCAAAGATGCGAGGAACTGAAAATAAAAACGTCGGACGAATCTCGATCAAATTATTGCGGATTTTTTCTAAGCTTTCCGCGTAGGCCATCGTGAATCCGATGTACAAATGGCCCCAGTGTTCGATGCGACCTAAGATATGCGCATAAGGAAGGAAAGTCAGGGAGATGTCAGCCGTCGTTGCACCACAGAACGGAAACGCCTCAGAAACTTCGCTGTAAGCTTGTAAGTGAGTCAGGACCACACCCTTAGGGCGACCTGTGGTACCTGACGTATACAGAATCGTCGCGACGTCTTCTGGGGTCAAGGTTTCACAGAGTGCTGTGTAAGCCTGGGGATGAGCTTTTAAATGCTCAGCTCCCGATTCATGAATCTGTTTCCAGTTTAAAGCATAATCAACAGGTGCAGATTCTTCGAACAGCAAAACTTTTTCGATTGTGGGACATTTGTCCTTCACACTTTCAAAGATTTTCAGCGGACCGCGGGACTCGATAAACAGAAAGCGCGCCTTAGAGTTGTTGAGAATGTATTCCACGTCTTCAGCGGTGTTGTTTTGATAAACGGGGACTGTAACAGCTTTGATCCCGAAAATTGCCAGGTCGGCGACGGACCACTCATAACGAGTGTTAGCCATGATTGCGACGCGATCACCCGGCTTGACGCCTAAGTTTAAAAGAGCCGCACCGATGCGTTCGATATCTTGATAGTACTGGGACCAGGTTTTTTCTGCCCAAGTGTTATCGATTTTGAATTTTACCGCGGCCTGTTTTGGGTCACGTGAAGACATAGAAAGAATAGACTGTCCAAGAGTGGCCGGCTTGTTCATGGTGAAAACTCCTAGTTGCAAATACTAAAGCTGGGGATTACTTCAAATACAGATCAAGCGTCTGTTTTTGATTGGCAGGAATAGTAACCGTTTTTTCTGCCGTGACTCCCGTAACCTTGTTGAAGGCTTGAACCTTAACACCGACTTCGGCTTGAATCAAATAAGGTTCGTTGGAAGAACGGATAGAGACAGGAACTCCTGCAATGCGAAGCTCGGGTTTCGCGCCACCATTCACAATATTGATATAGACGGATGCTACGCGAGGCAGTATTTGCATAGTCCCCGTAAATGAATAGGCTTCATAAGTAGGTGTTACGGTTGTAACTAAATCTGTATAGCCTTCTTTTACCAAGCGTAAACTGAACGGCGTATTTGCTTTTCTAGTCAGACGGTGAGGCGTAAAATCGCCGGTATCAACACCGTCAATCACAATGCGTGCTTTGTCGGGATTGCTGTAGATAGACACAGTGTAATCGGGTGCGGAGGCGGAAAGTTCAAGTTCTTGTCCACCGGCTGCGTTCGTTGTTGTTGCAGCGGCCGTTGGTGACGTGACTGGAGCCATACCTGGGTTGACAGGATTTGACTTCGAGTTTTTGGCGATAAGATTATTGAAAACATTGTGGCTGTAACCCCACCATAATCCGACGATGGCAACAACAGCGATCGCACCACGCAAAGCCCAGCCCATAATATCGAAATCGTTGGCTACTGGTTTACGAATGGATGTACGGGTTCCTGTCGACATACCAGAGGCTGGTGTGCGAGTCGCGGTACTTACAGAACCCGTAGTACTTGCAGAGCCCGTTGTACTTGCAGAACCCGTCGTGCGTGTCTGAGTGACGTTTGTATCATTGCGGCCATTACTTGGTACTTTGGGTGGAGCTTTCAACCCATCAAGACTGACACGAATGTCGGTGGACGTATCGATATCTAAATTTTCCCCATCCCATGCCGTTTTTAATGTCGGAGGCGAAGGAATACCGCGAGGTGGGATACGTGTATCTGTTTGTGTGACAAGAGTCTTGTCGTCCGTTTGGGAGGCTTGCAGTTTTGCGAACTCCACCAGTTTGCGGCGTTGATCTAAGAATGCCGCAGAGTAAGCATTCTTCATGAACACACTGAAGTCATGAGGAGAAAACTCAGGATATTGTGTGTTCAAGAAACGATTTAAATCTCTGTGCAAAGAAGCCGCAGTTTGATAACGAAGGCTTCTGTCTTTTGCCAGAACTTTATTAACAATTCGTTCTAATTCCGGGGGAATAGACGGATTGATTTTTCTGATGGAAGGGATTTGGCATTCGCGGATTTTGCGCAAAATCGCCGCCTCACTATTGGAAGTGAATAGACGGTCATTGGCCAAAAGTTCCCATAAAACGATACCTAAAGAGAAAATATCCGTGCGCGGATCGATGTTTTGACCATCGGCTTGCTCTGGACTCATGTAGCCGTATTTACCCTTTAAAGTACCAGCTTTTGTGGCTTCCATTTGGGTTTCGGCTTTGGCGATACCGAAGTCGATGATTTTGACTTCACCTTCGAAACTCACCATGATGTTTTGCGGACTCATATCGCGATGAACGATATTCAAAGGGCGACCCGTCGTGCCATCAAGGCAACGGTGGGCGTGATCCAGACCCGCAGCAACCTCTTTCATCATGTAGCAGACTTGCTCTATGGTGAAGGATGTGTTGGTTTTTTTAAGTTCATTCAGGATTTGGCGAAGATTGCGGCCTTCGACGTATTCCATGACCAGGAAGAACTGGCTTCTTTCCACACCGAAGTCATAAATTGAGACAACGTTACCGTGGTTCAAGTTGACCGCGATTTTCGCCTCTTCTTTGAACATCTCAATAAATTCTTGGTGATCGGAATATTGGGGAAGGATGCGCTTAATAGCGACGAATTTATTGACTCCTACGGCCCCTGTAGACTTCGCAAGATACACTTCTGCCATCCCGCCGGCGGCGAGTCGTTCAAGAAGGATGTATTTTCCGAACTGTTCTACAGATTGAGACATGAAATCATGTTCCCCTTTGGGAGGACTATCGGTAAAATGTAAACGGCGCTTAAGGAGAATTGTCTATGAAATGGATAGGACTAACCGGAGGTATTGCTTGTGGCAAGAGCACGGTCAGCCGCATGCTGAAAGACCGCGACGTTCCTCTAGTAGATGCAGATGAAATTGCTCGAGATATTGTACGTCCCGGGTCACCTGGACTTAAGTCGATCGTCGATTTATTCGGCGAAGACGTCCTTTTACCTGATGGTTCTTTAGATCGCCGTAAGTTGGGACAAATAGTTTTTGGTAATCCGGATCGTCTTCACTCCTTGGAGGCCATTACCCATCCGTTGATTCGAGAAGAAGTTCGCCGTCGTCGCCGTTTGTTTGAAGGAATGGGTGCGCCTTTAGCAATTTATGATATTCCGCTGTTGTTTGAAACAAACTCGAAAGATCAGTTTGATGCCGTGATTGTGGTTTCATGTACAAAAGGACAACAGAAAGAGCGTCTGATGCGACGTAATCAATGGACCGAAGATGAAATTGAGATGCGTATTGCTTCGCAGCTGCCTATTGCCAACAAAGAACAACAGGCAGATTTTGTAGTGGTCAACAACCGTGACGAACAAAACCTTCTGAAAGAGGTCGATCGTTTGATGGAATGGCTAGAACAGCAAAAAAAATCTTAGAATTTTAAATTGTAGCCCACTAAAAGATACAGATCCGGTCCCGTGACAGCGAGGCCGACGCCGGCTTCGGTGAAGAAGTCTTCGCCCACTCCCACAGAACCACGTGCTCGAAAGCGTTTGATCTGTACGATATTGCCAACTTCCTCGGAGGCATCTAAATAGG
>JBJTMR010000184.1:0-10886 GCA_046070625.1 Bdellovibrio sp.
GTCAGATTTCCGATCCCGGAGCCAAATTCGATCATACGGGCCTCAGGATATTGGCTGACCCAGGCTGAAATTTTATCAGCGATCAGTTGATTGGCCTGCAAGCTGGGCTGGGTAAAACTCGCCACATGACAGTATAAATCCACCGCAACTTTATTCATCCACGTTTGAAACCAAATATTGAGTTTCGGATCTTGGAGTTTGAACTCTTGCCCATTCCAGAAAGGAACTTTACGGCGCTGGCCGATTTCCACAAAGGCCTGACTTTGGAGATTTCTTAAAATTTCTTTTTCGTCGAGGATCTTTTTAATGTCTAGATTTGCAAAATCTAGCCAAACGCCTTTTTCCCCATGGGGCCCAATACGCAAGCGAATCGAGCCTTTTTCAATCGGCCATTGAATCTGGCGAAACTCTGTCAGCCAGGACTGTAATTCGGGCGACAATTGGGCGCAGACTTCGATGTCGACGATAGAAGAAAGCTCTTTATGATAAAGACCAAAGCGACCGTCTTTTAAGCTGAAATCCAAACGGTCTCTAAGGTGTGCTGGACCTGCAGATATGAATTCTATGGTTTTTGTATAATGTAAATTATGTTGCGTTAAGAGCGTGCTCAGTTCTGATTTTTTCTTATGGATTTGCTCCCCATAAGAGATGTTTAAAAGCTGGCAGCCGCCACAGATTTCTCCATAGGGACACGGGATTTTAGTTTCAGAGGGAACTTGTTGAGCGATCATTTTGTACGAGGTCCTGGCTCTAAATTAATAAGGCACGTTGAGGCATCTTTCTTAACGCCATCTTCAAAATGCAGATCTCTTTCAGTATAACCCAAAGTAACATGAGGAAAAAATAGATCTGGATTGAAATCAGCGGCATTCCCACCCTTGGCCACATAAAGATCTTGGATCTCTTTTCGGATCTTAAATAAAGGCTCAGCATCAACGACCACGAAATAGGTCGTCTGTTCGGCGCCCTGGAGTTTCGCTAGGGCTTTACCCACGCAAAGGGGTTTGAAAGGTGTTTGTTGGATTCGCAGTTTTTCCGCGACGGAGTTGATGTCTTTCATGGAAAGATTTTTGCTCAGGACTTTATCGAACTCTGGAGGTGTGATGACGGTGATATGAGCTTCGCCGCGATTTTTCAACTTCACACCAACGGATTTTTCAACCTCCCGAAGAAGTGATTCAAAACCTGCATAAGGCAAATTCATCGTCAGATAGCTTTTGAAGGGGGCTGTTTCGGTATGTGCTATAAAAGGAGCCGGCGTGAAAATTTGGTCCGTATAAGAAAGGGACTTCGTACGTGGGTTTTCGTGGGTGGCGCAGGACGTAATTAACAATGAAATAAAACCCCACAGAACTGAGCGCATGACGAACTCCCGATTGAATGACCTAGGTCTATACTTTCTTTAGCCTACACAGGCTCTGAAGAAAGTGGAAGCTTCTTTCGGGTCCTCGAATTTACTTTAAGTGTGACGGGATCAGTTAATAACTCACTTGAAGTTATCAGTTTAGGTAAAGGGGCCTATAAGGTTTCTAGGCAGCTCAAGCGGGGAGTGTGAGCCCTCCCCTTTTTTGGCAAAAAAACTTAATTTGCTGGGAACTTCAACTTGGGGCATTTCTTTTTAAGAAAGCCGGCCAGTTCCTTGTCTGTGTATTTAACGAAGGGATTTCCACTGTCGGAGTACTTAAAGACGTCACCAACTTTCAGGGCACAGGTTTTTCCCGTTTCGTCCGTAAAGGTCGCTTTTCTGTTAGGTGACGAAGTGGGAGCTTCTCCAACATTGAAACCTGAATCAAAGAGCAGGCCCTTATAACTTTTGATCGATAGCCCCGCATTGTTGTCTTTTTTGACCTCAGGATCTACAGCGACCTCTGCCGAAGACCACTCGACGAGTTCTGCGGTTTCATAGTCAAACTGCAGGACATCGCCAGTGACGGTCGTGACTTCCAAACGACGGCTTTCTGCGTTCCATTTATAGGCCGGAGCTGGGAACTTACGAGGAAAGGTGAAAACCTCTCGGGCCCCGGTAAATTCCGAAATGGGGCCTTCCCCATAGGAATTGAATACGAGAAGCTCGCCAGTGCTAGCAAAGAGATAGCTGCGATAAACCATGGACGTGTTCTTGAAGTTATTGACGGAAATGTAACAGACGCCAATAGAAGACTGAACCATTTGGAGCTGAATGGATCCACCGCGCTCCAAGACGTCGGCACAAGCCTGAGTCCCATGGGTTTGCGCAAATGACGACAGAGCCATGAATAGGGAAAAAAGTATCATCATAAATCACCTCGCTTAGAATCTAAGCAGAACTCAATGGCCACCCGCTGTCAGCAACAGAAACAGAGCGGCAAAATTTTTTCCAAACAATACTTTGACCAATTCTGGACTCGATAGTTGTTAACCTTTTGTGGTTTTATAAGAGTCTCTTTTCCATTGAGGGACGTATGAATTCTTCTTTCTCCGATGAATTTAAAAGATATCAGAAGCAAGAACGGATCTTAACGGCAACGATCGTTTTGATTTCAGTTCTGGCACCCATTTCGTTCTCAATTCTTTTAGAGCGTAAAGTTCATTGGATTTTGTCAACTGTCGTGGCGGTCGTGCTATTGGCGGTTGCCGTGGCTCTGCGTATTTATCGGTCTCGAGTTTCAGAGAAGCTCTTAAGCAAATACGAAAAATTGGATGTTGGAGCTGTGTTAGCTAAAAAAATCTCCCCAGCTAGACCTGGTCGCTTTGTGATTACTAACAGGGGTTACAATCACTATTATCTGCGTTGCTTGAATACGGGTGAACAAGTTCTCGTGTCTAAGAGCAGGGTTCGTGAAGATTTCGATATTGCAAATTGATTTCAACGAGGCCTCAGCGGAACCTTCTTAAAGAAGGAGGTCCTGATGAAAAGCCTTAACGTGGGAATTGCTTTTCTTATACTGACATTCGCTTCGCTTAGTTTTGCAGGGTTTAAAGATTACTCTTGTGATGCGCAAACAATCCAAGGTCTGACATTCCGTTACTGCCTCAATCATCCTGATCGCACGACAAACAAAGATATCATCTATTTTCTGCATGGCATGTATGGCGATGAAAAAACCTTTTTTACTCAAACTAAAGGCACCGTTATGATGGCGGACTATTGGCGACGTCATGGCTATGAGCCGACCGTGGTCACTGTGTCCTTTGGAGATATTTGGTTGCTTGTTAACAATAACAAGTTTCCGTTGTTGCCGTTTTTCGCAAACCAGATCATGCCTTTCCTAGAGCAAAAGGCGGGAGGTCTTCAACAAGGACGACGTCTTTTGATGGGGCAGTCTATGGGAGGATTTAATGCCACCGAGGCGGCATTGCAAATTCCAGGACTTTTTTTGAAAGTCGCGTTGATGTGTCCAGCCATTACCACTGTGGGGCCTTACGCCTCACAGCAGGAAATTTCGGATTACATTAAACGCACCGGTGCTTCTGCTATGTATGTCCAGTTGATGTTGAATATTTCTAAAAAAGTATTCGAGGGGGCCGCAGACTGGGATAAGCACGACCCAATAAAGCTCTTGGAGAAATACCCCAGCGATCAGTTGAAGCCCAGGTTCTTCCTTTCGACGGGCATTAAGGATGAATTTGGCTTTCAAGAGGGTTCCGAGGTTTTTGTCAGTAAAGCTTTAGCGAGTGGTTATGAGGCGCAATGGGTCCCGGTATCGGGAGGCCACTGTATGTTTGATCGAATTGCGACCGCGAATTTCATCATGGGAGATTAAAATGTCTGATGTTGAGCCAATCAAAGGGTTTAAGGAAGAGAATCGCATCAAGGGGGCCGATATCAATGCAGATGAATATCGCGAAGAGGTTCGAGTGCTGATTGAAAAAATGGTTCGTTTCTTAGTGGATCAACCAGAAACTGTCAGCGTGACGACCTACGTAGGGCCCAAGACAACAGTTTATCGTGTGAATTGTGCTAAAGATAACCTAGGCCAGGTGATTGGTGCTCAGGGTAAGACCATCATGGGGTTGCGAGCGGTCGTTCACGCGATGACAGCCAGAAATGGAATTCGCTCTATCGTGGAGATTCCTGTGTAAAAAATGACGAAGAATTCATTTTTTATTTTTGTCATAATTTTAGTTATCGGATTTTCAATCTGGTTTACTCGGTTTGATAAAGACCTTAAGAAAACCCAAGACCTCGTTGTAGAGCAGCAAGAAAAAACGCAACAGGTTTTGCGTCGTCAAGCCGCCTCCAAGACCCAAGACAAAGGCCCCTCCATCGCACAGGCTGCAGAAAAAGAACGTTTGCGGAATGACATTCAAGCGCTCTCTTTGCAGCTGGACAGCGAAGCTCAAAAACTCACCTCTCTGCGATCCCGCCTCGGAGATCTCAAACAACAACTGAGTTCTAAAGTCAGTCCAAATTATGGTTATCAAATCAGTGATCTAAGCGATGAAATTCAGGATTTATCGGACACTCTTCGCTCATATCAATGGGGAGAAAGTGATTTAGATCGTCAGCTGAATCTGGTTCTTCAGCAACAAAGTACAGCTTTGCGGGTGTCCATTCAGCAGATGGAGCAAAATATTGTAAGACAAGAACAAGAAGTAAAGATGAATCAAGATGAGCTCTCTTTTTGGGTCTATAACAATGGGGATATGAATCAAAAGGATGAACGGGTTCAGTACCTCGAACGCACACTGCTTAATCAATCCCAACTTCTGAATGATATGAAAGCACAACGAGCAGAAATTTTAAGTCGTTCTTTGGCGCAATCTCAAAGTCTTCAAGCCGAGGCGCAAGCCGCAGCCAGCACTATAAATGAAGATCGCTATAACATCCAAGAGCAGATTTCCTCTTTGCGAGGCGAGATCAAGCGTTTACAATATTTGCAAAACCAATCAAGCACGAGCAAGTTTTCTTTGATGACTCTGGTTCAGCAAGCCGAAAAGAATGCTCAAGGGCAGCAAGATACCGTTAAAATCATTGAAGATCTCATCCGGCAAAAGCAGGAAGCCCTTAAGAACCTAGAATAGGTGGGGCGTTACCGCTGAAACCATATTTTAGAATACTGTTCTTTGGCCTTTGATTGAATCTCGATATTGCTGGAACGAATAGCGTCCAGGTATTTCTTATTAACCACAATCAAACGCGAGACATAGCCACTGGGTTTTTGATTTGCGAACGCTCGATTTAATTCGTCAGCTAATTGCCAACCTTGTGTTTGAAGTGGTTCAGCGATGGTAATGGCTTGCGACGGTTCTCCATTTTGAATTCTTTCTATCGCAGCGACGGATCCATCTCCAGCGGCGATATTCACAATATCTTTACGATCATACTTTTCGAGAGAGTCTTTTATGTGGTCGAAATAGATATCGTTGATGGCCAGAGTGTGGGTCCAGGCAAGTCCATAGCGCTGGTTCCAAGTGCGAACGAGGCTGTTCATATCACTGTTGGCTCGAGATATGCTGACGTCTTCCACGGCAATAACATGTTGTCCCGACGCAGATTCGATAACCTTTTTCATTTTCAGGGCTTTGGCAGTAGCAATAGAAAAGCGTTTGTCAGTGATGATGATCACGCCCACGCGCTTGTTGTCTGAGCTTTCAACTTGTTCGGCGGCCTTCTGGGCTACTTTTACGGGATCCGTCGTGATGTTAACAAATAAATACTTACTCGGCCCGGGGGTAGAGGTTGAATGCCAGCCAATAAACTTAATTTTTGCGCTGTCTTTAGAGGTCAGGGTATCGATGTAGTCCACAGAGTCGAAGCCACCTAGAATAATCCCATCGGGATGGCTTTTAATGGCATCTTTCAGGTGTCGGCCGATAATTTTTCTATCGCCAAGTCCATCCAGGACTTGCGACTTCCATTTAAGGGTTTTCGCGGCATCTATAAACGCTTGGCTGACGGAGGAAACACCTCCATTTCTCAGATCAGAGGCGATAAAAACAACGGACTTATCGGCTTGTGCGGCTGGGCCACTCGTGGGACCATCCCACGGTAAAGAATTATTTACTGCGGTTCCCAGGACTGTCGTGGAAATCAAAATGCTAAGGCTGACCAAGACTAAGAGCTTCATAGGGCTCAATCATGCATGAACCCTTGTCTGCGAGCAATAGAACTTTAAAAATGCCATTTTTCTATTTGTAAGAACTCCGTATAGTTATGCCCCGACATCTCATATCCTTTAAGACCTTGAGGAATAACACTGTTATTGGCCCGATAGTAAGCTGGAATCGCGGGGAGGTCTTCGGTGTATTGTTTTATCACCTTACGCATAAGCTGAACGCGCTTCTTAGAGCTGAATTCAGAAGAGGCCTCTGTCAGCCATTTATCAACGTTTTTGTTTTTCCATCCTGCGCGATTATGTCCAGACCACCCATTGGCTTCTGTCGGGATCATATTGGAGCTTAATGATGCCAAATCCACCGCATTGGGTGAATTCACCCAAGTCAGCAGCGCCAGCTGAAATTTTCTATGCCGTAGGATATCAGAGAAAAACACACGGGCCGGTGTGGTTTTTAACTGAAGTTCAACACCGAGTTGTTTCCATTGGTTTTGCAGATAAACCGAAATCATTTCGTTGAGCTTATTGTCGCTGACTCCTGAAAGAACAAAGGAAAGCTTTTGGCCGTTTTTCCACCGATAGCCCTGAGCTCCTAAAGCCCAGCCGGCTTTGTCTAAAAGCTCGGCCGCCTTTATACGGCTATAGGCATAGGATGCAATGTCTTGAGGCTTGTCGGTGTACCAGTCATCAAACGGCGTTGCGAAGTGATATGCAGGAGGCTGACGATTGTTGAAAAAGGACTGCGCCATTTCTTTGCGATTAAAGCCATAAGCAAGGGCTTGGCGAACTTGCAGATCTTTAAGAATAGGATCATCTAGGTTGATCTCGATGTGTGAATACATCGATCCGGGAACAAAAAGGACTTCGTAAGGCAGATTTTGGGATTTGTTTTTCTTTTCAAAAGCCACGGCTTGGTCAAAGGTCAGCCCAGCTGAAGAAATCATTTGCACATTGCCGCTCATAAGATTGGCTTCAAGAGCGCTAGAATTCAAAATAAAGCGAATGATCACTTTTTTAAAGTAGGGCTTTTCTCCATAGAACTTTTCGTTGGGCACGAGGACCACATGACTGCCCAGTTTGAGCTCCGCAATACGGTACGGGCCGTTATAGAGACCCGGGTTGGTAATTTGCGCCACGAAGAGTGAATTGCGCTCGTAACCGTGAACTTGGCCTTTGTTTTTTTCAAAGATCGGCAACTCTAAATGCGCCGGAATAGGTCGCGGAAGATTCAAATAGAAATTGTACGACGCCTTTTCAAAATGCACGCTGCATTTTTTAGGGTTTTTCCCATCGATATCGATGCGGCGAATGTTGTTATAGTTTTCTCGACTTGGCGAAGCGACCAGGTCATCACGACCAATTTTCCAAGCCGCTTCAAGGTCTTTACAGGTGAGGGGCTGGCCATCTCCCCAAGAGGCATTGGCAAGAAATTCAATATCAGCTTGCGAGCGAGTTCCGGTTTTATCTTTAACAAGTTTGAGTTTTTTGTTTTCTAGGGAAGGAATTTCTTTAATTAAGACGGGCTCTGCTCGGCCAGCCGGCGTGAGCTTTGCGATGGGTCTAATCACTGCATCATCAACCATCACTCCTGCCATCATGGTATTTACAATGGGATTGATCGTGTCGAATTCGGCATTGATCGCGATGCTAATTTCATCCTTTGGAGGCGCGGCAAAAACAGTTGGTAGATAAAGGGACAACGCTGCAATGATAGATAGATTTTTACTCATGGAGGTCAGGTTACCGTCAGATTGATTTATTGGCTATATGATTGAAAATCCCCTCGCCCAAGGGGGAGTTCAGGGGAAAGCCGGGTTGTCTCAAAATGGCACAACTGAATAAGAAGTAGACAGGTTTTAGCCCGGAAATCGCTGGCATGGGCTTGCATAGAGATTCTCTTGTGAGAAAAATTGCCGTCTACCTAAGTTTTGCCCTTATAAGCTTCAATACCCAGGCTGAAATTCAGCCGGGGAGGATGGATGCTTTATTAGCCCTTTCAGATCAGTACCGCCATGATGGAGCGAACTGCTTTGGGTCCGTGGCTTTTTCCAACGGTCTTATTGATGACGCCTCATATATCTCTTCAGACTTTTTTGAAGCGTTGACGACCACTCCTTATTGCCAAAGAGTCCGCTCAGAAAAGCTCCTTAAAAGAGGCGACTTTATTGTTATTGGGGATTCGAAACATAATGATGGCGCCGGGCGCTGGATTCACGTGCTTCTTACGTTGGATAATGGCAAAGGTTTCGCGAAAATGGGGTATAAAAAAGAGGACAAGACGATTGTCACAGATAGACAAAAGAATGTTCTATGGTATTTGCACCAAGATCCCTCGATGACGGCCTTACAGTTCAGATGTGACTTTCACGGATTGCGGATGGCCATTGAGCGTTCAGATCTAGCGGCGCCCTGGGGTGATCTGCTATCAATCCGCCGAGATCTGTTCGCTGAACTTACGCATGACTCATTAAAAAAACACGATGCGATCGTTGCAAAACTTGATGCAATCGAATTCGAGATTTCTAACTCTAAAGCCCACAGGCAACTCAAAGAGGTCGTAAGAAACCTCTTGATGAGTACTCGAGACCAACTGCAACTCACAGATGTCTTCGTGGTCGAGATGTGACATTACAATCGCATATCGCGATGCTTAAGCCGTAAATAGATCTTTCGTATTTAGTTTTTATCATTACATAATATCTCTGGAGGACTTGGTTGAAGACTCTGGTGATATTGATTCTTACTTTAACTGCATCTATGGGATGGTCTTTAACGCCACTGAAGGTGGCTTTTTCCCTTGAAAAGTCCCCTTATGTTATTCGCTCTACAGGAAGCGGACTTGAAGTTGAAATTTTACGTCTTATCTTTGCTGATATGGGATACGATGTCGTGCCCGCGTTCCAGCCTCCAGCTAGGTCTGTAAGGAGTTTAGAATTGGGTAGGGTCGATGCGATGGCCACGATCACGAATATGCCTAAATTTCACCTCTCTAAGCCCTACATCACCTTTCGAAACTTTGCCTGGACGTTAAAGCACAAGGGAATTCAGCTTAAAACAATGTCGGACTTATCCAAATACCGAATTATTGCATTTCAAAATGCACGGTATTTTTTAGGGTCTGACTATGAAAAAGCCGCCGACAAAAGCCCGAACTATCAAGAGTACTCTGATCAAAATAGACAGCTCAAAATGCTTCTGTCGAACCGCGTGGATATCATTATTTGTGAAGAGCGAGTTTTGGCTGAGAACAAAAAAATACTCTCCGAAGAATCTAAGACTCTAACTCCGCAGCTCGACAAGCATGTCTTATTTCAAGAGTCTAACTACTCGGTGGCATTTAAGAATGTAAAACTAAGAGATGCCTTTAATGGTTCTTTGGAAAAGCTCGAATCCCATAAGGCATTTGATAAAATCTATAAGAAATATTCTTCTGAATAAAAACGAGACCCTTTATCGTGGGTCTCGTTTTAAATTTAAAATCCGAACTAGAAACCGCTGTAGCAGTGAGCGTTGACAATAGATTGATCTGCATCAATGACTGTGTAAGAACAAGTTTGGTAACCGCTATGCAAATCAACGCGAACCGCAGGAATTTCAGTCCCGCCAAAATCAGGTTTGATTTGGCGATTTGGTTGAACTTCAATCGTCAGCAAGCGCGCATTGGTGCAAAGTTCCTCAAATGTATAATTTTGGTAAAGAGCAACAGTTTGGATGGCTTTCAAATAGCGGTTGTTACCTGCATATTGATCGCAGTGATTTGCTGCAAACGCTGAAGAAGACGCAACTACAAAAAGAATAACTAAAAATGAACGCATAAATTCTCCTAAATTCGAAGGAAACATATAGCTTCGATTCAGGACAGGCACAAATTGAAGTCCGGGTTCGTCGCTAAAGGAAAATGAGTTGAGAAAAGGGAAGCGCAACCCCACTCACGGCTATCGTTTTATGGCCAAAGGTGGGTATGCCGAGCTCGGAATAAATACAGGATTGACCAATGCTTGGTCGGTTCCAAATTGTCTTTAAATAGCCATTCCGCCAGTCAGTAAGTATAGGTTCTTTAAAAAGAGTTGCTCCTGCTGGTACGATTTTTGGAATATTGAAAGCTTTCGATCGGAGTAGAAGACATGAGATTAGGGTTCACTGGATTATTTGCAGGTCTATTTCTTTTAACGTCATGTACACCTAAACAGGCGGACCAAGTCATTTCATCGGCCGACTCCCAAGCGATTATCGGAGGTGGTTATATTGAAGCAAGTGATCCAATTGCTCATTCAACAGTGCAACTTATTAGATTCGAAGATGGGCGAAGTCGCACAGGCCCAAGAACTTCGTGTAGTGCGAGTATTATATCTGATACAATCATTCTAACGGCTGCACATTGTATGGACCACGCATATAAATCGACTGCGGATGTTAGTGGTTTATGGGTCTACTTTTCGAATAAAGTTCCCTCGATAGATGACGTCCTTCCAGATAACCTTCTTCGTAAGGCGGTCAATGGAGTGGTGCACCCAGAATGGGGGGACGCAATCGAAAAAGTGAATGCGGGTCTGAATAATATTAATGATATTGGAATCTTAAGCTTTTCGGGTGGCCTGCCACAGAGTTTTGTCCCCGCAAAATTAGTCGAATCTACGACTGTGTTAGTGGCACATCAAAAGGTCACCGGGGCTGGTTTCGGCTATGTAAGTATTTGGCCTCAAGAACAAGCCCAGAAGTATAAATATGAGCCGGATAACTTTCTAAAAACATCGCAGCTGAAATGGGCGACTTTTGAAATCACTGATCCAAATTTTGCTGAAAGAGAATTCTCGGCAAACGATCCGAATAAAAGACAGTTTGTGTGCG
>JBJTMR010000185.1:0-5344 GCA_046070625.1 Bdellovibrio sp.
AGAAAGTGGCTGTGGATTCTCGATACCAGCTCAGGATCCTGTCGCACTTGCTGAAGCAATTGAGAAAATGGCCTCTCTTTCCGATGAAGAGCGGTTGGCTCTGGGCGCGAAAGGTCGTGCATTTGTCGAAGCTCACCATGACTATCCTCAGCTGGCTGAGCGCTTTTTAAAAGCTTGCCTGGGTCTTTAGAGTCACTTCAAGTGTGACTTTCCAGCATCGAACCTTTTTGACAATGGACAGCTCTGGAAGAGGGCCGTTTTAACTTGTTGCTCCCTCTCAAGATTGATATCAGTATGATCTATGCAAAACTTTTTACCTTTCGCACTTCCTGATATTGGTGAAGAAGAAATCCAAGAAGTGGTGAGTGCCTTGCGTTCTGGGTGGGTGACCACGGGGCCTAAGACAAAGCAGTTCGAAGCTGATTTTTCTACATATGTTGGCGGGGGAGTTGAGTCTATATCCGTGAACTCTGCTACGGCAGGTTTGCACTTGGCCCTTGAAGCATTGGGGGTTGGGCCCGGCGATGAGGTTCTGACAACGCCATATACCTTTACAGCCACGAGTGAAGTTATTCGCTATTTGGGGGCGCATCCTGTTTTTGTAGATATTGATCCGAGCACTTTCAATATTGACCCTACCAAAATTGAGGCAAAGATCACGAAGAAGACGAAGGCGATTGTTCCGGTACATTTTGCAGGTCTTTCTTGTGATATGGACCCCATCATTCAAATTTCTCGCAAGCACGGTCTCAAAATTGTTGAAGATGCAGCGCATTCTTTGCCGACTTTATATAAAGGTAAAATGATAGGGACTCTTGAGTCCGACATCACAGTGTTTTCATTTTATGCAACCAAAACAATAACGACTGGCGAAGGTGGCATGATTGTCACCCGAGATGCAGATCTTGCAAAACGTATGAAAGTCATGAGGCTCCATGGTATTAGCAGGGATGCATTTGATCGATATACTTCGACGAAGCCAGCATGGTTTTACGAAGTTATTGCCCCTGGATTCAAATACAATTTAACGGATATCGCCTCTTCGATGGGTATACATCAGTTGAAAAAGTCAGATCGTTTTCAAGCGCGCCGTGAAGAAATGGCGAAGAATTATCTTGAGGCGTTGGGTGACTTGCCGGTGAAGCTACCTCCGCAAGCGACTATTGAAGGTAGTACTCATGCATGGCATCTATTTGTTTTACGTCTTACGACGAGTAAGATCACTCGTGATGACTTTATCATTAGGATGGCTGAAAAAGGCATTGGTTGTAGCGTGCATTTCATTCCGTTACATCTTCAGCCATACTGGCGTGATACCTATAATTTGAAGCCTGAAGATTATCCTATGGCATTAGAGAATTATCAAAATGCGGTTAGTTTACCGCTTTATACAAAAATGACTTCGGATGATCAGATCCGTGTGATTAATGCGGTCCGCGAAATTCTATGTGGTTAGGTAAAAGAGTCTTTGATTTGATCTTCTCTCTGGGGGGGCTGGTCGTATTGTCGCCGATCTTAATTGCCTTGTCGATGTGGATAAAAATGGACTCAAAGGGGCCTGTATTCTTTCGACAAGAGAGAGTTGGGTTGGATGGACGTCTGTTTTTCATTCATAAATTTCGTACTATGCGAACAGCCAATCAAGGCTTGCTTATTACGGTGGCTGGGGATCCGCGTATAACACGTTCGGGTAGCTTCCTGAGGAAGTATAAGCTTGATGAGTTGGCTCAGTTGCTTGATGTTCTAAAGGGGGACATGAGTTTTGTCGGGCCGCGTCCCGAGGTATCTCGTTATGTTGCGGCGTATCCAGAAGAGGTTAGGATTAAGACCCTTTCCGTGCGCCCCGGGATTACGGATTGGGCTTCGATTGAATTCAAAGATGAAAATGATATCCTTCGTGAGTCAGTGGACCCTGAGAAGGACTACATTGAAAAGATTTTGCCAATTAAATTGAAGTACCACCTGGCATATGTCGAATCTGCGTCCTTTTTTGGGGATATCAAAGTAATACTTTTAACGCTCAAAGCGATTTTCTTTCGTGGTTGATCTTTAGGACTACATACAGTTTTATATTAGCTGCTAAAGGTTGAGCAGCTATGTTTGAGAAAATTGCGGGACTACCCCGTAACGTTAAAATATTTTTGATGTTGTTTTGCGATGTTCTTCTTTTGCCTATGGCATTGTGGTCGGCGGTTGCATTGCGACTGGGAACTTTTGATCCGGATATTTCCACTTTTTCTTGGCTTTTTTTAGTAATTCCTTTTGTAACGGTACCGATTTTTATTCGTATTGGTCTATATCGCGCTGTCATTCGGTACTTGGATGATAAAATTATTTATACCGTTGTCTATGGTGTAACCCTTTCGGTTCTGCTCTTGATGGCTGTCGTTGTTATGGGCCGGGCAACAGCGTTGCCTCGGTCGTCGATTATTATTTATTGGGTGATTGCAGTTGCTTATATTACTTCCAGTCGCTTCTTGGCTCGTGGGTTAATGCGTAGCTTGGAACGCTTTGAAGATTATCGGCAACCTGTGGCTATTTACGGCGCTGGTCGCGCTGGCATGCAAACAGCCATTGCGCTGATGTCAGGTCCTGAGTTTAGACCTGTGGCATTCTTTGATGATAGTGAGCAGCTTCATGGTCGAAATGTTGCGGGTATTCGCGTTTATCCTGCATCAGAAGCTCTTGAGGTAATGCAGACGGAAAGATGTCGTCAGCTTCTAATTGCAATGCCTTCAGCCACTCGTGCTCGTCGTCGTGAAATTATTCGTCAGTTTGAAGGTAAAGACATCACACTTAAAACTCTTCCAGGAATGGGAGAGCTTGTTGATGGTCGTGTTCGCTTAGAGGACATCCGTGAAGTGGGTGTTGAAGATTTGTTAGGGCGTGATCCCGTGCCTCCCTATGAGGACCTTATTTCAAGTTGCATTTCCGGTCGTTCTGTTTTGGTTACTGGTGCTGGGGGATCAATTGGATCTGAACTATGCCGACAAATCGTGATGCATGCTCCAACGAGAATTGTACTATTTGAATCCAGCGAATACGGGCTTTATCGAATTGAACAAGAGTTGAAGCGTTATCGCACGAATATTTCTATCGTTGCGATACTTGGAAATGTTCTTGATCAAAACCACTTAGAAGACGTAATGGCCCAATATGAAGTTAATACTGTCTACCATGCCGCCGCGTATAAACACGTGCCCTTGGTAGAATCTAATATTTCCGCGGGCGTGATGAATAATGTTTTGGGTACAATGAGTGCTGCGCGCGCGAGTATTGCTTCAAGAGTCCAAAACTTTGTTTTGATCTCTACTGATAAAGCGGTGCGACCAACGAATGTTATGGGTGCATCCAAGCGTACGGCAGAGTTGGTTCTTCAGGCTCTAGCTAAGGATGGATGTCAGGATACGAAATTTACGATGGTCCGATTTGGCAACGTGCTTGGATCTTCCGGCTCAGTAGTTCCATTGTTTAAAGAGCAAATTAAGTTCGGTGGGCCTGTGACGGTGACTCATCCTGAAGTCACTCGTTATTTCATGACTATCCCAGAAGCTGCACAGTTGGTGTTGCAGGCTGGAGCTATGGGGCAAGGCGGAGATGTGTTTGTATTGGATATGGGTGAGCCAGTTAAAATTGCTGACCTTGCTGTAAAGATGATTAAACTGAGTGGTCTTGAGGTGCGTGACCCGCATACTGGTACTGGTGATATTTCTATCGAGTATGTAGGACTTCGCCCTGGTGAAAAGCTATACGAAGAACTCTTGATTGGTGATGCTGTCGAGAACACTCGTCACCCACGTATTATGAGGGCAGTCGAGGGGATGTTAGAATCTGGATATCTATTCCAGAAACTGGAGCTGATTCAGTCCGCTTGTCTCCAAAATAAAAACAACATTGTTTTAGACGGTGTAAAAGAGCTTGTAGTTGAGTACAAGCCCTCTCAAGAAGTCTAAATATTTAGAGCGCTGCTTTTACCGTAGCTATAATTTTATCCTGAGTAGCTTCATCCATATCTGGATACATCGGAATACTGATCACATGATCCGCTGCCCAGCGAGATTTTGATAAATCAACATTCGGATCTGCAGTATGCTTATAGTAAGGCTGATCTGGCATAATACGCGGATAATGGATAGACGTTGGAACCCCAGCGTCTTGAAGTTTCTTCTGGAACGTCGGGCGATCTGTAACAGCAAGAGTATACTGCGCCCATGCGCTATTGTTATGAGATTCAAGAACAGTAACAGCAAAGCCATCAGTCTTGATTGAAGAAAACGCATCCGTGTAGCGTTGAGCAACACGTTCGCGTTGTTCAAGTTCCCAGTCATATCTTTCCATTTTGGCCAACAAAATGGCACATTGGATTGTATCAAGGCGACCATTGATCCCAAGGCGCGTATGATAGTAGCGAACTTCGGAGCCATGCTCGCGGATTTCTTTCATAATCTTATGAAGATTATCGTCATTAGTGAAAATAGCTCCGCCATCGCCATAGCACCCCAGAGGTTTAGCTGGGAAGAAGCTTGTTCCGGCTGCATCAGTCATGCTGCAGCTGCGGTGGCCCTTATATTTAGCACCAAAGCTTTGCGCGGCATCTTCAATAACTTTTAATCCATGTTTTTTTGCGATCGCATTGATCGCATCCATGTCAGGCATTTGGCCATACAAAGAAACGGGCATAATCGCTTTAGTTTTGGAAGTAATAGCCGCTTCAATTTTCGTAACGTCAATGTTGAATGTCTTTGGATCAATATCTACATAAACGGGCTTTGCTCCAGCCAGTGCAATTACTTCCGCAGTAGCAATAAACGAGAAGGCTGTGGTGATAACCTCATCACCTTCGCCAATACCCATTGCCATGAGGGGGACAAACAATGCATCTGTACCATTAGCAATAGTTAGGCAATGTTTTGCTCCAACAAATTTTGCCAAGACTTTCTCAAGTTCGAAAACTTCCGGGCCATTAATGTAAGCGCCATGCTCTAGAACAGTCTGAATGCGAGAGTCGATAGAAGTTTTAAGAGCTTTGTACTGAGCTTTTAGATCGATAAATGGAATTGTCATGGGGCTCCCTGCTTATATTAAGTTCTGACGGCAGGGAGATTATTCATTTTGGAGTCAGTTTTGTCTAGGTCAGTAGAGAATTTAAGCAATGGGTCATGCCCAAATGACGCTAAAACAGAAGCTCAGAATAGACTGCCTCAGAGAACTTCTCCCTCTGCCAGTATGGGTCGCCCAGTGCCACAGGAGAGTTCTCTGTGCAGAGATTGAATAACTGAGTGTAGTACTGAGAGTTTTTTACTCCAGTAGAGTTAGCAATCATCGCAGGAAGGCAGTAAATAGG
>JBJTMR010000186.1:0-27351 GCA_046070625.1 Bdellovibrio sp.
TTCGTTAGCTTCGATCAATAGCTCCCTGAACACAATGCCCACAACAACTGTGACCAATGGGACTTACCCCTCTTTTGCAATTTACAATCCTAACTCTGCCCTTTATGCAGGACAAACTTCAACAAGTGGTATTCTGCCGGCACCAACTTATACGAGTTATGGAGCAAGCAACTCTGGTGTGTTAGCCGCGCCAGGAGGCTCTTCAAACACGGCGATGGGCTCTCCGTACATGCTGGGTGCTCAAATGCGCAGCCCCTACATGAACTCGGGAGTTGGCTTTAATGTAAGACTAGGTATGGGATATTAATTGATCACTCGCTCGTTCTTTTTTATTCACCAGACATCAAAATATTCAAGCTCGTGACAGAGTTGCCAAGGAAGTGCGCCTGCTCTTGCATCTTAAGTGACGATGCGGAAACCTCTTCAGAAGCTTGGGCGTTTTGTTGAACCGAGATATCCAATTCAGTCATCGCCTTGGTAATTTGCGAAATACCTTCCGCCTGTTCCTGACTTGCCGCCGAGATCTCTTTGTTCAGATCGGACACTTTTTTGACCGAGGTTAAAATATTTTGCAAAAGCTGCTCGCTGCGATCGGCAACCGTCGAGCCACGTTCAACCTGTTCACCACTTTCACGGATGAGTTGAGAGATGTCTTTCGCCGATGAGGCACTTCGCTGAGCCAAAGTTCGCACAGCTTCCGCCACGACGGCAAATCCTTTTCCCTGCTCCCCGGCCCGCGCTGCTTCGACAGAGGCATTCAAGGCCAGTAAATTTGTCTGAAAGGCGATGTCATCGATGACATCAATAATCTCGGCCATTTTTTTAGAACTGCTTAAGATATCATGCATTGAACTAATCAAACTGCGAATTTCCTGTTCGCCACTAATTGCAGACTGGATGCTGCTCTCTGAAAGAGACGACGCTGTTTGCGCATTGCTGGCATTGATTTTCACCATACTGGTCAGCTCTTCAATGGAGGCCACCGTTTCCTCAAGGGCACTAGCCGCCTGAGTGGATCCCGCGGAGGCCTGATGACTGGCTGCTGCCAATGAATCACTGGCATCAAGAACTTCTTTTTGAGTGCTAGATATGGTACCGCCAACTTCGTTCAGTGACTTATAAAGACGACTGGATTGATAGAATCCATAGACCAGCATTCCCAAAATACCCAAAGCACTGATCCACAAAACCGTCTGAAGTGCCTTCTCGGCAGTAGCGTCGGCCTCATCAATCTCGGCATGAACTTGGGTGTTCAAAAGGTCCGTACAATGTTCTACATCTTTACTGAATTCGTATACGGGTGGCACAATCTGATTCAAGACTACTTCCCGAGCCTTGGCGTCATCAGCTTCATTGTGATTTCGCAACAACGTCACCGCCTGTGCGATCGGTGATCCTAAGTCGTCAGTAATCTTCACCACGGGGTCAAACTTTGTGCGCATTTCATCCGACAGGTGATAAGAAGAAAATTTCGTGATCTCCTTCTTAAGACTTACATAGCGTTCTTCAACTTCCTTCAGCTTTTCATTGCGGATATGATCTTCGGTAATCGCAGCGGCAGTCCAAGTAAAGCGCATAAGTGCATTCAGATGCACACGAGCCATAAGGATTGTCTCTATCTTAGGGAGACGATCCTTCGCGATCAGATTGGCATCATGTTGTTGAATCCGCAGAGCCCAGAATGAAACTCCAGACAGTATCAAAAGAAGAGCCGTGGGCAATAATACTAAAATGAGTAATTTTGCTCGAATTCCTTTAAAGGTCGACAGCCTACGCTCCATATAGCCTCCAAATTTCTTTAGCGGAACCTATACATTATATCGGAGCATCTTGCGATCTACCTCATGACGGCCGTCATAACTGAAGAAAGATTTTTCGTTCAAAGTTGAGACTTCGAGCGAGACAAGTCTCTCGCTCATATTTGACTAGGCTTTTTCCTGACCAGCAAGGGTCGAATAGAAAACTTCGACCAATCCTTTATTATCTGAGTTCTTTTTATAATAGAACATCAAATCCATCTCGTAAGGTAAGTCCTTAACATAGACACGATTCAAACGACCGGAGCGAACTTGTTTTTTTATCGAATGAGCAGGCAAAAAGCCCCAACCCAAACCGGCCTCAATCACTCGTTTTAAAGTTCCGACATTGGCAGATTCAAAAATTGCATGCACGTTGGAAACTTCCAACTTATCCTTCAACATGCGATTAAAGCGCGGGAATTCATCTGTAAAATCCACCAGCGGAAATGCCCCCAGGTCTTTAGAGTTGATCTGTTGAGGCATTTTTTCGTCCTTACTGGAACCAACCAACCACATTTCTTCTTTGGCTAAAAACTTTTGTTCTACACCCTCGAGGGCCTCAGAAAACTCTGTCGTAACATCAGGCAAAATAATGACATCGTATAAAGACTTTTTGAAATTCTTGATCAGTGAAGCTCCGGACTCATAATCAATCTTCAACGAAAGATCCGGATTGTGACGCATCAGACGCCCCACAATGGGACTCATCAAGTGCAAACCAATAGAATTCAATGTCCCAATTCGCAATTGGCCTTTCATTTGATTCCCGATAGACTTAATAGCGATCTCCGCTTGTTGAGTCAGATGTATGATCTTTTTGGCATAATCAAACAAAACCTCCCCTTGAGGGGTTGCTTTGATTTGTCGAACTCCACGAACTAGCAATTCAACACCTAGATCTTCCTCTAGGTTTCGGATCTGCTGACTGACCGCCGGCTGAGTCAAATACAGTTTGTCCGCTGCGGCTGTCATGCTGCCCTCGCTGATAACAGTCACAAAGGTCGTCAACTGATAGAGGTTCTTCATGATTATTTTCTCCTTTGCGCTTTGATCCCGAGGTAAATTGTTATTATACTTACAACATTCAACCATTTTAGAGGTCTGCATGAAGTATCGTATGTTTTTACCACTGGCAGTTATCTTACTCAGTTTTAGCGCCCATGCAAAAGTCTTTCGCAATGCCTACATCGCATTTGAAATGCCTGAAACTTGGAAATGTAACTTAGAACAGACCGAATGGGTTTGTCGTAGTGAACAAAACAAAGAATCCAAAGAGGCTATCATCGTTCTAACCGCTAAAGAAGTGGGACCAACGGACACCTTCCCTCTCTATGAGACTCATTTGAATGCGCCGATTCCTATCGCCTTGAAAACCGGTGGTTCAGCGGAATCTAAAATCGTTTATAAAAGTAAAAACGTGAGCATCAACGACCAAGCTTGGCTGGATTCATTGCACTTAGGCTCTGAAGTCCCAAACTACTTCACACGCTACTTGGCGACGATCAAAGACAAAATTGCGATTCTTGTGACGTTCTCGGCACACAAGCAATACTACACAAAATACAGCCAAGACTTCTTTAAGGCCGTTATGAGCTTACGTGTGATCGCTTCGAAAAACCTCTTAGCAAAACCAGACCTTGGTCCACTTCGCCCGGGCTCAGAAACTTTGGGTGCACCGATTGGCTCGGCGATGCCCGCAGATATGTACCAAGAAGGTACAGAGTCCGGCAAAGGCAGTAACAAAACGATGTTGTTGTTTGGAGCTCTTTTGTTAGCAGCAGTAGGCGCCTTGATCTTTATCCGCGCACGGAAAAAGAAAAGATAGATCGTTTCTTTCTTCTTGTGAACAAAAAGGCATAAAAAAAGCTCCTCTTCAGGAGCTTTTTTTATTTCTGCTTAGTTATTCAGTCTTATGACTTCAGGCTTATACTTTTCGAACTGCGGAACTATTGAGTCGTTCCCGTAAACAATCACCTTGAAGTTCTTCGCGTCTATATGCCGCTTAAAGGCCGCATTGATCTCTTTCGGCTTAATCTTGTTCACATTCTTAATGTAATCAACCAGGTAGTCATTGGAAATTCCATAAAAATCCAATACTAACAAATTATAAACCAAGCGATCTGCGGTTTCGATAGCTCTGGGGAATTGTCCCACCAATTGATTCCGTGACGCCGTTACTTCCGCATCTGTCGCCCCACCCGCATCGTAATCGGCGACGACCTTTAATGTCTCATCCAAGGCTTTTGCGGCTGTTTCATTTTTAGTAAATGTTGAGATATCGAAACTGCCGCGTTCTTTGCGAACATCAAAAGATGAATAAATCGAGTACGTTAATCCCAAGTCATCACGAACTTTTTGATTTAAGCGACTGCCAAAGCTTCCACCTAAGGCCTCATTTGCTAAACGCAAAGGGATAAAATCCGAATCTTTGCGATCAATGCCCACTTGGCTTAAGCGAATCTGCGTCTGCTTCAAACCTTTTTTAACAATAAGCTTCACTTGCAAACGGTCTATCGGTGGAGGTGTCGTCACGGCAACAACAGGAATCGTCCTTTTAGTCCATTTAGAAAAGATATCTTGAACTTGTTTTTCAAAAGCATCGTCAAACTGTCCCACCACAGCCATCGTCGTATTATTCGGACGATAGAATGTCAGATAGTGTTTGATAATCTCTTGCTTGGTCAAAGCTTTCACCCCGTCGACAGTTCCGTTGACGTCACGCCCGTAAGGATGTTCCCCGAACAGGAATAGATCCATCTGCTCATCAGCGTAACTTGAGGGATTGTCGACCTTCTTTTTCAATGCCGACATAACTTGAGATCGCATGCGGGCAATCTCCATGTCTTTGAAGGCTGGGTTCATGATCACATCGGAAAATACGTCCAACATTTTTTCTGCTGAGGATGTCAATGAATCCGCATAGATCGTTGTTACGTCATAGCCTGGATTGATATCTAAGGACGATCCCATCTGACCAAATTCGTCAGCGATCTTCATCGCATCACGACTTTGCGTACCCTGCTCTAACAAGTAAGCGGTCATAGCATTCAAACCCGCTTCAGCAACAGGCTCCTGCATGTTCCCGGTCTTAACCAACATCGTAAAACTGACCCGTGGAAGGGTTTCGTCACGGACATAAATAATCTTAAGGCCGTTATCCAAAACCACTTCTTTAAAGGGTTTAAGGGTAAAAGAACCATTTCCTTTATTTGCTGTATATCCAGCCGGAGCCGCCTTCGTCACTGTTTTGGAAGAAGTCATGCAAGCTGAAAGTGACACACAGATCAACGGCACCGCGACCACATTTTTAAGCTTACTCATTAGCAGCTCCTTCTTTCTTCTTAGGTTCTAGCACGATGATGGAGCGTTGAGTTTGATTCGTGAACTTATCAGAAACACGTTTGATATCATCCGCAGTCACAGCTTGGTATTTGTCCAAATCTGTAAAGAGACTTTCATAAGTACCCGTTACGATCTCGTTAACGGCCAAGGCTCGGGCTTTACCGTCCATCGTTTTCAAGCTGTCCACCAAATCCTTCATCACCTGCGTTTTTGCTTTTTCAAGCTCCGCGGGTGTCACGTTTTGTTTTCGGAGTTTATAAAGTTCGTTATAAACGATATCTAGGGACTCTTGATATGCCTCGCCCGGCTTTAAATTAACCCCAACAGCATTAACGCCCCCTTCTCTCATCGCAAAGTTAAATGCGTAAGCCGAGGTTGCAACCTGCTTTTGATAAACCAGACGTTTATGCAAACGACTGGAAGTTCCGTTACCCAAGATATTCGCCGCAAGATCCAATGGATACATTTCCGGATCGCCCTGACGAGGGCTTTGGAAAGCAACAACAAACGAGCTATTCTGCACGTCTTTGCGAACAATGGCATTCTGCTGAACTGTTTGCGGTTTTTCTTGCGGATAATTTCTGCGTGGCAATGGGCGGTACGGAAGAGTTCCATAGTATTTTTCAATCAAGGACTTTACTTTATCCGTGTTGAAATCCCCGACTAATACTAAGACGGCATTGTTAGGAACATAGTAAGTGCTATAAAAAAAACGCAGCTTTTCAACATCGTATTTTTCAATGTCTTTCATGTAACCGATGACCGGCCAATGATAAGGGTTGGTTTTGAAAACCGTTCCCATCATTGTTTCACGCACAACACCCATCGGATTATTATCAACGCGCCAGCGACGTTCTTCTTTTACCACTTCTTTTTCACTCGCCAGGTCTTCCGGCTTCAACGCCAAAGAACTCATGCGATCGACTTCCATGTCCATCACAAGTTCCAATTTGTCACTTGGAAGGTCTTCATAAAAACCCGTGTAGTCATTTGTGGTGAAAGCATTATTGGAAATTCCATTTTCATGAAAAATGCGATCAAAAGATTTGCCGTCATACTTTTTTGCGCCTTTGAACATCATGTGTTCCAACATATGCGCGGCACCCGTTACGCCCGGAGACTCATCACGGGAACCCACTCGATACCATGTGTGATAGCTCACCATCGGGACGGAATGATCCTCCAAGAGCAAAACTGTCAGTCCATTTTTCAAAGTGAACTTTACCACCGGCAATGAAATCTTCATGTTCGACGGCCCAGGCCAATTTCGAATTGTACCGATCACTTCAGGGGTTTGAGTTTTGGGCGCGGGATCAACAGCATGGGCGGCCGTCGCTGACAAGCTCAGCCCAACCAACAGGGATGACATCCATTTCATGGTGCTACTCTTTTCTCTTAACTGCACTTCATTGCAATAAGAATCAGTTTGGGCTGGTATCCAGACGATGACAACGATTTGCGGTCATTTAAGACTTAAGACAGACGAATTGGGAATGGACTTCGGACGGGGGGGCTTTAACATAGGCCCCCTAAGAAAAGCTGTTACTGTACAACAAAATCAGAGAAAAAGACGTCCTTAACAACGCCCTTATGAAGGATGCCATTTACTTCCATAGCAATTTTGTCTTTCAAGAAAAGCTTCCCTTGGATGCTTTCAAGATCATTAAAGACCTGTTCGTTTAAGACATGGACAATTTTATCACGGGCTTTAGCACGATTTTCTGGTTCCATGACTTCTTCAAAGCCATCTTTACCCAACATCTGTAGGTTTACTTCCAAACGAATAGTACGCTTGGGCTCCCCGCCGAGGTTCACGGTGAATTTGTCCATGGTATAAACCATAGGAGCCAACTCTGCTTCACCGGAGGAAACGGAAGCCAACTCTCGAGAGGCATCTTCCTCAGTGATTTTTGGGCTTTCCCACCCCATAGTCGAGGCGTAAACCATATAAGCGCCTCCACCCATCACGGATAGATTAATCACCGCAAATACAACTTGGAGAATCATCCCCATATTTTTCGGCTTGGCAGCGCTTTTTTGTTCAGTAGTACCAGACATTCAATACCTCACCTTACAAGAAAGATATCGGAGCAACAGCCCAAGGTCTTAATGAGAGAATTCGCTTTTTTTCCTGAGGAATTTCCCAGAAAGTGTCTATGCCTTAAACATTAAGGCTCTGGGCCTTGACAAATTTCAAGAGTCTTCCGACATAATAGGATATGAGAAATTTCCTCTCGGGATGTCTATTATTACTATCAAGTCTGCCGGTTCTGGCGGGACCAACGGTCTCTGGCTCTTCTCAATCTGAGACGTCTGCGGATTTGTTGCCAGCCCCCCTACTGCAAATTTCAGAAACCGAAGCCTTTTCTAAGTTCGTGTTTTTGGTCGACAAAGAGCAGCGCAAGCTGACAGTTTTTGAGCGCAATGGTGAAAAAATTAAGAAAGTCGACGAATTCCCCGCTGACATCGGCAAAAATGGTGGAAACAAAACCAAACGTGACGATGCCAGGACTCCGGAAGGTATTTACTTTCTAGAAAAGCGCCTGTCTCAACCGGAAATCCCGTTTAACCTTTATGGTGCTCTAGCCTTCACGACCAATTACCCAAATCTTTTCGATAAGCGCCAAAACAAAACAGGCTCTGGAATTTGGTTGCATGCAATTCCCGACACTGTGGCATTGACTCGCGGCTCCCGCGGCTGTGTCGTGGTACGAAATAATGTGATCAAAAAACTAGCTGATTATATCAAATTGCGTGAAACGCCTATTTTGATTTTCGACCATGTGAACTATCTGCCAAAAGATGAGCATGAAAAACTACGCGTTTCTATGAATACCTTTATCGAAGGTTGGCGCCAGGCTTGGGAAGCTCAAGATATTAGCAAGTACATGGGCTATTACGCTTCAGACTTTAAAGCCCCTGGGTTTAATTATGACTCTTGGAAAACCCACAAGACAAACTTGAAGGGCAAGTACGAATACATCAAGGTTCACCTTTCTCAGCCCTACATCGTTCAACACAACGATCAGCTTTTGGTAAAGACCTTACAGCGCTATGAATCTGATCAGCACGTCGATTACGGCGTAAAAACGATTTACGCGGTGAAATCCGGAGATAGCTTTAAAATCATCCGCGAAGAATGGTCTCACTTTAATCAAAAAGAAGTGACCGCAGCTATCGCCCGAGAAAACTCCATGACAGCTCAAGCGGGACAACAAACCCAATAAACGAAAAAAGCAGCCCTGAGGCTGCTTTTTTTATTTCACGATTTAGATCTCAATCAAAAACTAGTGAGATTCTTCAGAAGAAGCTGATTTACCATCGATCGTGAACTTCTCAACATTGTGAGCAAGGTCTGGAAGGTCAGAAAGGTGCTTTTGAAGTTCTTCTTTCTTCAACTCACCGTTGTTAAGCTTACCTTCAGTCATTCTCGTATCCCATTTCAAATTTTTGTTTGCTTCAGCCAATGACATGATCAAGCTCCTTTAAAATCAGTAAATTAAGTGAAATCGCTATTTTTATAGCCCAAACGCTCCCCCATTGTCAAAGAGGACGCTAAGGATGGTCAAAAAGGCGAAAACTCCCTAGTTCCAGTATTTTGGGGGTTTTTCGGATTTCTTCTCGTTATCCACCACCAAACGGAGGTTGCGACCTTTGTTTTTAGCCCTTTTCTTAAAGTCCTGACGGGTAAACCAAGCCTTCACCTGAAGAGTGATAAAGCCGGCAACCAAGCCGCCTAGATGGGCCAAATAGGCTACTTCCCCGCCACTGACCCCTGAAGTCATCAAAGAGGCCAATTGAACGCCCCCCATGACTGCGACGAACACCTTCGTCTTCATCGGGAACAGCATAAAGAAATAGATAATGCGCTCTCCGAAGATAATCCCTTGAGCCAAAAGCAGACCAAAAATGGCCCCTGAAGCTCCAATCACTGGAACGATCAATCCGGTCTCCGAACCCGTCGCCAATGCATAACCCCAAATACCCAGGCAGTACAAAAGAGCCGCCCCAATGCCAGAAGCGAAGTAATAGGTCAGGAAAAACTTCGTGCCCCAACGCTGCTCAAGTTCCGCGCCGAAGAACCACAACATCAGCATGTTGAATAAGATATGCGTCACCTGCATCGAATGCAGGAACATATAAGTTACCAACTGCCAGATCTCGAAATTGAAAAGAACCTTTCCTGGATACAAGGCAAAAAGTGGTGTGAATGGAACACGCAAAAAGCCTTCCATCAGCACCTGGAAAAGGAACCACACTGCTACATTGATGATAAGCAACCACTTCACTGCCGGAGTCAGAGGAGCAGTTTGAAAACTGACACTTCTATTCATATCTTCTTAAAGTACTCCAAAAACTTCTCGTAGGTCTGCTCAAGACTTTCAACCAAGACCTTGGTCTCAGCAATAAGTGGGAAAAAATTAACATCCCCTGCCCATCGTGGGATCAAATGATAGTGAAGATGCTCTGGAATTCCTGCCCCAGCGACTGCTCCATGATTTAGGCCTAGGTTGATTCCACCGGGACTGTAAATCTGGTTCATCGCTTTCATGGTATGGCGGATCGTATTCTGCAAATCTGCAAACTCCGCATCAGAAAGCTTCAATAAATCTCCGCAATGGCGTCGCGGCAGAACTAACACATGACCACTGTTATAAGGAAACTTGTTAAGTACAACCATGGAGTGTTTGGACTTGTAAACACACAGAGACTCGAAACTGACTTCCTTTTTGGCGGCATTACAAAACACACAGCCTTCGGGTTTAATCAGCTTGCGCACGTACTTCATGCGATCCGGTCTAAAAAGAACATCGCGTTCCAGAGGCCAAATCTCTGTTCCGATTTTAAACTCTGCCTTTGGCGGAGCTTTTTTCTTAACTGCTACTTTCTTTTTAGCGACCTTTTTTTGGGCCATGGCTTACTCCCAGTAGCCTGGCATCATGTACAAAGGCTGATTCAAATATTGAGCGCGCAAAAGATATTTCATCGCACCTTCCATATTCATTCCGACGGGAGCCTTGCCTTTAAGTAAATCCGCGTACTCCGCAACAGAATTCATATCGTCATCATCGCCTTTGTCGCCAAAATCCAAAATACTCATTTTCTTTTTAGGGATTTCAAAAACTTCATAATTATCGCCAAGTTTTGCCAATTCTGCTGCAAGCTTCACAGCATCGTCAAAGAAGCCTTCTTGGTCTGCAAAGCCCAACTTAACCGCAGATGCGCCTGTAAACACGCGACCATCGGCGTACTCAGTCACAACATCGTCTTTTAGTTTACGTTCCTTAGCTACAGTATTTTTAAACTGAGCATAGACTTCGTTGATCATGTTCTGGAACAACGCTTTTTCGTCATCGCGCATAGAACGATATTCCGCACCAGAGTCTTTGAATTTACCTGATATAATAGAATAGCGAGAAACTTTCGCCCAATCGTAAAGCTTCTCAAGATTTGCGAACTCCATGATCACACCGATAGAACCCACCAAGGCCCCTGGAGCCACCACGATTTTATCACAAGCCACCGCAGAGTAATAAGCCCCCGACGCCATCACACCCGTTGTCACACAAACAACTGGCTTTTTCAGATCATCACGAACCTTTTTGATTTCGTGGTAAATTTCTTGAGAAGGACCAACCGCTCCGCCTGGAGAGTTGATATTGATAACGATGGCCTTAATACGATCATCGTCGCGATACTTTTTGATGTTTTTAAGAAATTTTTTGCCGTTTAAAATTACACCGTTCATATCCATATGAAGGATCGTATTTTTGGCAGTGACCTTTTTTTCACCTTCGCCGATAAGACCGGAGCCCATCTTTAGCAAGGCGCCAACGCCGACAAAAACCAGAAAAATAATAAGAAACTTTTTAAAAAAACCACCGCGCATAGACGCCCCCTGGGCAAAGTAAAATCTCTCTCCCCAGAATAAAAAAAGGGGAACCTAATTAGGCTCCCCTTTTTCGACTTTTCAGTCAATCGCACGAAGTGTCAGATAAGCTTACTGCTTGTCTGTTTTCATGTTTTTCAACTGGTCAGCGAACAAGTCACCGAAAGTTGATTTAGAAGTCGCAGTTGCTTTCTTAACGTAGTCGTCAACATCCGCTTTTGATTCACGAAGTTTAACAAGTTTCGCAGAAAGACCGATCTTACGAGCATCTTTATCGATAGAGATAACTTCAGCTTTTACAGATTGACCTGGTTTAATGAAGTCTTCAACAGTGTTGATTTTGTCTGTTGTAAGTTCAGAAATGTGGATCAAACCTTCGATATCAGACTCAAGCTCAACGAAAGCACCAAAATCAGCTGTTTTAGTTACTTTAACATCGTGTTGTGTACCGATAGCGTATTTGTTCTCGATGTTTGACCAAGGGTCAGACTCAAGTTGTTTGATACCCAAAGAGAATCTTTCGTTCTCAATGTCTACACCTAGAACAACAGCGCGAACTTTTGTTCCTTTAGTGAACATTTCAGAAGGGTGATTTACACGTTTAGTCCAAGAGAAGTCAGAGATGTGAACCAAGCCGTCGATGCCTTCTTCGATGCCGATGAAGATACCGAAGTCAGTAACAGATTTAACTTCGCCTTCGATGATTGTACCTGGAGCATAAGACTCTTTAAGTTCAATCCAAGGATTTTGTTGAAGCTGTTTCATGCCCAAAGAAATGCGGCGGTTTTCAGTGTCAACTTCAAGAACTACAACTTCTACTTCGTCACCAACGTTAACGATTTGAGAAGGGTGTTTTACACGTTTAGTCCAAGACATTTCAGAAACGTGGATGAGGCCTTCAATGCCTTCGCCAAGTTCAATGAATGCACCGTATTCTGCCAAAGAAACAACTTTACCTTTAAGCTTAGCGCCTGATGGGTAAGAAGCCTTAACAGATTCCCAAGGATCAGAGTGCAACTGTTTCATGCCCAATGATACGCGTTCTTTTTCTTTGTCGTATTTAAGAACTTTAACTTGGATTTCGTCGCCAACATTCAACATCTCAGAAGGGTGTTTTACACGGCCCCAAGACATATCAGTGATGTGCAACAATCCATCCATGCCACCAAGATCAATGAACGCACCGTAGTCAGTGATATTTTTAACGATACCAGTAACAACAGAACCTTCTGCCATAGTGTCAAGAGTTTGAGAACGCAAACTGTCGCGTTCTTCTTCAAGAAGCGCGCGGCGAGAAAGAACGATATTGCCACGTTTCTTGTTGAATTTGATAACTTTGAATTTGAACTTTTTGCCCAAGTAAACGTCCATGTTGCGAACCGGACGAAGATCAATTTGAGATCCTGGCAAGAATGCTTTAACGCCGATATCAACGCTCAAGCCGCCTTTAACTTTAGCAACAACAGTACCTTCGATAACTTCTTCGTTCTCTGCTGCTTTAGAGATATCAGTCCATGCACGTAGCATGTCTGCTTTGTCTTTAGAAAGAACGATCATACCGTTTTCGTTTTCGATACGGTCGATAAGAACTTCTACTTTGTCTCCAGCTTTAACTTCACGAACGCCGTCTACGATGCGGAATTCATTGATAGCAATCAAGCCTTCAGATTTGTAGTTGATGTCTACTAGAACGTAGTCAGATTGAACTTCTACTACTGAACCAGTAACAACGTCGCCGACTTTGAAATCTTGCTCTTTCATGGACGCTTCGAATAGAGAATCGAATTCGCCTTTTTCAGATTTTGCAGCACCATAGATGCCAGGATTAGCAGCGACTTTAGAATCTTCTGCATCCAAGAAAGCTAGCACTTTCTGTTTTTCAAGTTCAGCCTTGTTCATTTGTTTTGTCATATCGTTTTTTAAAAACCTCCACGTAGTAAAGCCTCGAGGACCTTACCCGTACCTTTCTTCGCGCTTTGGCGAACCAATGGTTTAGCGAGCTAAAGGGGCATAAGTCAAAGGTTTTGCGCGCCCCGTTAGCCTTTTCAAATCGGGCCAACCTGTAAGGTTGCAAAGGCCCTCAGTTCCCCCTGACTTTCACTCTTTATCTCGAACATATTAGATCTGAGAACATGGGGGACCTATGAAGACTGCATTTCTAATTCTGGTGCTACTTGTGCCAAATTCCATTTGTTTCGCAGGACCCCACTACAGAGCGCAAATTTCCTCTGCCTTACGCTTCATCGAGCGCCAGCAAACCACGGGCAAGGAAGGTTACGACCCCGGTCAATGGATGACTCAGGTGACGTCCTATCTGCCCAACTCAGTCGGCGTGGGGAAGTTCAGGGTACCCTATGAAGAGCCCACCGCCTTTGTCGCCTCGTCCGTCGCTAATGTTTTGGCAGAGATCTATCAGATAGATCCGACATTCACTTCAATTCCTCCGATGATCGACAAAACGGTGGAGGGCTTTAGGAAATATTTCTGGAACGATCTTTTCAATTTCTATCCGCCAACGACTTACCGAGGAGTTCCCGTGCGCCAGCCGCGGTACATGTATCTGGCTCCTCACTTTCAAGGATTTGCTAATATTCCTCCGGATGCAGATACGACCTCTGCCAGCTATGCAACCCTTCATTATGCGAAATCCCTGCGTGGCGAAACTCCTGACAGAATTCCGTCTGAGGTGATGTCGGCTCTATCCTCAGCCCGCGATCTCAATCGCAATCCCCACGTATGGAACCAAGGGCAAGGGCAAACCAATACCGGAGCTTTTTTGACCTGGTTCTGGGATGAAAACGATCCAACTATGCCGCGAAATATTTTTGCTCGTCCCAACAATGGCACGCGCATCCCATTTACTAAAAATGACGTCGACTGCGTCGTGAACGCTCACGTTTTAAAAATGCTCACGCTCGCTAAAAAAACAGACGGCCCCGGTTATAAAGCCTCTTGCAATCATCTCAATCGCATCGCCGCAGAAAAGGATTTTTATTTCTGCGGAATGTATTATCCCAGTCGCTATGTCCTGCCCTATACGATGGCCGCCGTCATCGATGCAGGCGCCTCTTGCTTAGAGCCATCTCGCGACAGACTCATTCGGTTCTTGATCAAGAAACAACATCGCGATGGTTCTTGGAGAAACACGTGGATGTCTCGTCCTGACCGAATTCAGTCGACAGCGTGGGCCCTGGCGGCCTTAGCCCAATTGGGTGATCCAGAGAACCCCCTCCATCGAGACCACGTGCGCCTGGGGGCAAACTTCCTGCTGCAGCAGAGTTCCCGGGATGCTCAGGGCTCTGTGTTTTGGCCAGGCCAAGTGTACTTTGCAGCTATCTTTGTGGCGAGATACCCGGTGGTTTGGCGATCCTCGTCCTATACGACAGCGGTTGCGGCGAAGGCTCTTTTACTGGCACAGGCCTACTGAGCTCATCACAAGCTGTTTAAACTTTTGACAGGCGTACAACAGAATTCCGGTTTTCACTCTTGGCGGGGGCTGGCATAGATCCTGGGGTATTAAAACAACCCTCTGATATCATTGGATAGTTCCAACCAAGAGCCTTTGGACGGATTTTGCATTTCTGATCTGATATGAAGATCTCAAAGTTATACAAACCATTGATGTCGGGCTTGCTATGCACTCTTTTGCTTTCCGGGTTTACCGGAAAAGAAAAGTATATTGAACTTGAAGGGCTTGCTAACGGCCGATCTTCAGCCAACTTTAAGCGCAGCGGAAACGTTCTGACAACCCTGCCACGAGGCACTCATGGGGAAATCATGAAAGCCACTAAACTTCGTTCTGGCAACTATGGAATTAAAATTAAAATTCTCAATGGTCCGAATGCGGGTCGCACTATGTGGGTCTATCACCGCATGAATGGCAATTCCACTTTGGCTCTTTATAAAAAAATCCCTTCCAATTGGGATAGCTCTTCGCAAACTGAAGCCAAATCTGAAACGCGCCCAGAACCTCGCTCTGAAGAAAAACAAAACAGAACGAACGACCCAACAAGAGCTGTGGCAACGCTCACTATTCGTGAGACAAGAACGGCTATTGACAACCAAGATACAACCGCGACAGAAACACCAGCGGCTAGAGAAAGCTCAACTCAGAACGAAGAAATCTCGGAACTGAGCGCCCTGTCTGCGATCGATGATACTAATAAACGCTTGCGAAATGAAAAAGCCGACAACGAAGAGTGCGCAGATTGCGCGATTACGGCGTCAGGTCGTCGTTCTTTGTTAAGACCAGGACATCGCGCCATGGCCCCTGCCTGTAACGCTCTCATGAACTCTCAAGGCCAAATCGGTCCTAGTGGTCAGATTGTTTACGATGTTTTAAATTCTCCAAACAATCGCAGTGCTTACACGAAACGAAATGCGTTAGGCAGTTTCTGTCCCAACTTCAACCAACTTTCGGATTCAGATAAATTGATCGCATGGACTTGGTTTTGGACTGCTCTGGCTCGAGAAGAATCAGCCTGTGACCCTTATATTGTACACGCCACGCGCAGTGGTGGTCGCATCATCAATCCTCGCGTAGGCTATGGCTTGTGGGCGATGGAGCAATCCAGCAACATCCGCCGCGGAAGAGGTCCAGAGTGCAGTGATATTTCCACTATCAAAGGCCAAGCTCGCTGTGCGATCGAGATCATGAAAGACACTCAATTGGATAATGGTGAAACAGCTCACGATGGCGGCAGCTATTGGGGCCCGATTCGTCGTGCTCACAGACAAATCATTCCACATATGAAAAGGTTAACGTTATGCTTCTAAATATGAAAACACTTTTAATGTTAGCACTTTTGGGATGCGGCTTTTCCGCACATGCTGGGAACCTGACTCATCTTACTGTCGGAAACTACACACTGGTTTCGGGAAACAGTGATTTGTGTCCCAACTTTAAAATTAAATCCAAAGATTTGACGGCAAAAAATATTTACCTTGGAAAAAACCAGGTTTTTATCACTGAGAATTCTTTGGCGACAGCCAAATCAGACACGGACGCCACGTGCGAATTTAAAGACCAAAGCATTCGCACAGAAACAGGTTCAGAGACGACCTTAAAAATGATCAACAAAGAGATTTGTGACGGCAAAATTCGCACAGAAACGACTTCCACAGCATCCATTCGTGCGAAGGAAATCACTCTGACAATTGAAGTTCCAGGTGCACAAACAGAGTCTTGCAAATTCAAATCTAAATAAATTTAATACATTCCGAAAAATAAAAAAGGCTGCTCATGGCAGCCTTTTTTATTTTAATTGTTGCGACCATAATAATTTATCGAGTGCAGGAATCCAAGTACACAGTGCGTGGTTTCAAAACGCTCTCGATCATTTGATAATCGCGCGCTGCACCCTTACCGGTTTTATAATTCACCTGAACATTCTGTTTTGCGAAGATCATTCCCACGCGGCGCTTGGAAGATTCTAAGTTCAACCCTTCGTCGTCATTCTGTTTGACCACTTCGGCGACATCCACATTAATAAAGATAGACGGCGTCTCTTTATATTGGCCTTCCACCACGACATTACCTCTGTCGGTCAATGAGACTGTGTACTTCTCACTCTGACTCATGTCAGCTTTGGCCGAACCACGGCAGGTGACGACCACCTCATTGGCTTGGGCTGCTGATCCCATAAAAATCATCGCTGTCAGCGCTAAAAGTTGTTTTGTCATGATTCCTCCGGGGAACGTACAATTCCGCAGTCAGAGGTATTACAAGGTCTATGCCTGTCTCAGAGTCTTTAAAAACGAATATAGCGCCCACCCACTGGCAAGGCGCTATTCGGCCATGAAGAATTCACAGGGTGAGCCCGCAATTGTTAAATTTTGGATTTTACGAAGGCTTCGACTTTGTCGACAACTTCTGAAAGGTTCAACTCTGTAGAGTCCAACTCAAAGGCCCCTGCCGGAATCGACATGGGTGCTACTTTACGAGTAGAGTCTTGGTGATCACGTTGTTTTTGGGCTTTCACCATATCGCCTTGATCCAATCCCAATTCCGTCGCACGGCGAGCCGCACGGTGTTCACTGGAAGCCGTCAAAAAGACTTTGGCAGCAGCATCTGGAAAAACCACAGTTCCACAATCACGTCCTTCAGCAACCAACCCGTTGGTCACAGTGGCACAGTTGCGTTGAGCATCCAAAAGGGCTTTGCGCACCTCTGGATAGTGACTGATTTTACTAGCAAAATTACCCACGTCTTCGTGAGCAATTTGATCTGTGACATCTTCATTTTGGAAATAAACTTTAGTGCGCTCTGGCTCCATGCTCACCTTCCAAACTGGATTGTGAGTCAATTCTGCCAAAGCAATAACGTCATCAAGATCAACACTCAATTGAAGAGCAGCAAAAGCCAAACCACGATAAAATGCACCTGTAGAAACCCACTTCCACCCAAGGCGGCGAGCAAGTTCGCGACTCACTGAAGATTTACCAGAGGCCGCAGGTCCATCGATCGTTACAACTAATCCCATTACCACTCCAAAGCTACAAATTAGGAAACCCTATACCGTCGGGATCGCAGTCCCAGCCAATACAGGAATCTCTTTAAGCACTTCTTTTAAAGCCAAAATTGCGGCTTCATTTTCATGCTCAAGCCCTACACTCACACGCATGTGCGTTTTGAAACCATAATTTAATACGGGTCTCATGATAATCCCACGACGAAGCAAAGCTTCATTGACTTTAACTGCGTCACGAAGCGTATCAAACATGACGAAGTTCCCTTGGGAATGAATGTATGGCAGGCCTAATTCTTCTAATTTCTTGTAGAAGTAATCAAGCCCTTTCCAGCAAATTTGCTGCGAGCGTTGTAGAAATTCTCTATCTTGCAGGGCCGCATTTGCAGCCACTTGCGCTAAATCGTTGACATTAAAAGGTTTGCGCACGCGGTTATAAACCTCGACAACGTCTTTCGGCGCGATCATGGCACCAACGCGGAATCCCGCTAAACCATAGATTTTCGAGAACGTGCGAAGCACGATCAAGTTGCTGTATTTATTCATGTAGTTTTGTGCAGAAGCATAATCTGTCGCCCGCACGAATTCGTTATAAGCCTCGTCAAAAACCACCATGACGTCGTCACGATTCCCTACACGTTCCAAGAAAGACTCAATTTCTGGCTTAGTTGCATAGGTCCCCGTTGGATTGTTCGGATTCGACACAAAGATCAAACGGATGTTCTGTTCCGGATGGGCAAAGAAGTAGTCGGCAATAGCTTTCAAATCAAAGCGGTACCCCTCAGCCAGGGGAACTTTAAGGATTGCTGCACGATTGGCAGCGGCGCTTACTTCATAGGCATTAAAAGCGGCCACAGAAGTCAATACACCCTCTTTCGGCTCACAAAAAATGCGCGTCAAAAGATCAATCAATTCATCAGAACCGTTCCCAATAGCCAATTGCTGAGTCGGGAAGCCCCATTCCTTAGAAATTGTATGTAAAAGGTCATAATGTGAGGGATCTGGATAGAGATTTTGATGTTCTAGTGCTTTTTTAACCGCATCCATGGCTTTAGGGCTTGGACCTAAAGGATTTTCGTTGCTGGCAAGTTTATATACGGTCGTTAAACCATATTCCCTTTGAGTTTCAGAGATGGGTTTTCCGGGCTTGTAAGGGACCAGGTTTAAAATTTCTGGAGAAATCTTCACTTAACAATCCTTTTCTTAAGGGGATATCTTTGCTATATCCTCTAACAATATTCCAGAGCGATATCAATAGAGAGCGTTAGAAAATGCAAAACAGTTTTATGTTAGGTGTGAGTGTCGGAGAGTCCTTCGCAGAATACTGCGTTTTGGAAGGGTCAAAAACACTGGCAGCTAAGAGGGCCTACTTATCTCGGGAGAATTTAAAAAACTCCCTTCAACAATTCGTTTCCACCCACAAAGATAAACCAATCGCGAAAGCCTTTGTCAGCTTGCGTATTTCCGAAAAACTTTTGGATTACCAACTCTCTGGCGCTGTCGCCCATGTGACAACTGATGGCTTTGAGCATTGGCTGAATCTTCGAGGTTGCGCAGGAGCGGCCCTTACATCTGAAGAAATGCATTTTTCTTTACGCGAAAGAATTCAGGCTGATGGCGCAATTGTTACCGCCCTTGCGACTGAAGAATTAGAAGCTATCGCCGCAAAACTGCAAATGATGGGAATTAAGAAGGTCTGTTTGCACCTGCTTCATGCGGCAATTAATCCAGCACACGAAAAAGCGGCTTCTGATTATTTCGCTTCTCAAGGGTTGGAAGTTTTCCTGCCGGAAAAAACTGAAAACCAAGACGAAATCACACGCTGGAGAAAAAACGCTCTGAATGCGACGGTTTCCAGCCTTTTCACAGAAATCAAAAATGACCTGCACGAAGCTCTTAATGGTTTTGTAAGTTCTGAAGATATCTATTTTATCGATTCAGAAGGCAATGCTTTTCAAAATGAAACCAGCAAAGGCATCGACAGTTTATTTGCGTCTTACAGTGCTCTGGGATTGCAATATGCTGATAAGAACTGTGACATACTCCACCTGGGCCTTGAAGACTTCATCTTGATCTCTCCACAAAAATGGAACGACACATGGCAAAGCCCTTGGGGTTTTGTGGAAAACAGAACGATCGCCATGAAACCTCTGAGCATCCAACCAACTCTCGGTCTTGGACTCAATGCTCTTAAGCATTTTGATTTTAACAAGCAAAATGAAGGCTGGGAGCCAGGCCCGATGTTTTTGGGGCGTGGTCAAAAGCCGACCATGATCGACCTTTGGTCCGAAAATTCAAAATTTACCAAAGTTGAAGGGCTGCAGGATCGTCTGGTCACAGCCGGAGTGCAAAAGTTTAAAAATGCGCTGTTCACTTTGTCTAAAGCTAGTCGCTCTCGTGATATAGAAATCGGCACCGTTATTAAGGAACTTCAAAGTCTGACAATTCAAAAAATTGCTATGGAAGCTTTGCTTTTCCGAAACAACAAAAAGATTTTCGTAACGGGTCCACTGGCTGACCTTTTTGCTAATGGATTTAAGAAAGACCCTAACTGCACTGTAGTCTCAGAAGACTTCTCAGAAGCACGTGCTGTAGCGGTTATTGGTCAGAAAGCTTTGAAGGTCTAATTTTTATGTCATATCAAATTGAACTTTTTCATTCTCTTTTAAATGACTTTCTTCAAGGTGAAGCCGCCTTACTGACAACAGAGGGCGATGTTTTAGCGGTACGTGGCTCAAACCCGGTCTCTTATGGGAATTTAGTGACAGCGGCCAATACAGTTTCAAAATATTTGAAGCTGCAAGAGGGCGACATTGCTCTTTTGAACGACCCTTACAGTGGCGGCAGCACTCTTGATGAAATGACTTTCGTGATGGGCCTGTCTGAAGATCTTATTTGGGTCCTTCGTCGACCTATGAATAAGAACCTCAAGAATGTGAAAAGCATTGAAGAAGAGGGACTGCGAATTCCACCGACTCCCCTTCGTCAAAAAGGCCAACTGAATGAAATGATTTTAGGGGCAATGGCAGCCCACCCGGCTTGTCCTGCGAATTTTGTCGAGTGGCTTAAGATTCAAAGCCAAGATTTGATCGCAAAAGCCCAAAACTTGATTGAGACCATCGAGTCCATCGGCTTCAACATCACTGGTGAATTGATTGAAGAATACTTAGATCTTTCAAAGCACATGGCCCAACAAAGAATTTCCGAACGCGCCTCTGGCGAAACCCGCGTCGATGTTGTCTTAGATAGCGGTGAGTTGTTGCGCTTAAAGCTGGAAATACACGAAGGTCGCGTCGCGATGGATTTTGGCGGCACCTCTGCTGCAAAAACTTTGAATCTGACAGAATCAACAGCCTACGGAACGTGCTTCCACAGCATCAGCCGATTTTATGGCTTCGATAGTTATGCGAACTCTGGATCTTTCTCCATTTTGCAAGTGACGAAGCCATCCGGTTGCTGGCTGATGGCAAAATATCCAGCTTCAACATATAAAGGTATGACTTGTGGCGTGGCAGCTCTACAAACAGCCATTGAACTCGCACTCTTGAACATTCATAGCAAAACTGAAAAGGCGCTGACCTCTTATAGTACCCTTTCGGCGCAGATTAACTATGAAGGGCGCCAACTTTTCTTAAATCTTTTAGGAGGAAAAGGCGCAACGTCAGAGGCAAATGGCGACTACGCTCATATTGAGCAGATATCGGTAGAAAAAATCGAACGCGAGTTCCCTGTACGTATTCACCGTGTGGACCATAGAACGTCTAGCGGTGGAAAAGGTAAGTTCGCGGGTGGCAAAGGAATGGTTATTAAAATTGAAGCCCTGGCTGATATCGAGGCCAATTGGCTGACAGACCTCACGTTGCACCGTCCGCGCCTACCAAAGAATTGTTCCCATGGTGATCCTTGCGAAATTACTCTGGATCAGGGTGAAGCCAGCAAGAGCCTTCCTGTCTTGGGACAACAAAAGATCTTGAAAGGCGAGATTTTAACTCTCTGCTCGGGTTCGGGCGGAGGATTTGGACGTCCTGAATAAACCCAAGTGTGTTAGCATAAACATATGGACACACAAAAACTTCGTAATATTTTATTGGCTGTCATTTTTCTTCTTAGCAATGCCGTCTTTGCGAAAGCAACCACGGCAACAAAAAAGGGAGCTGTTGTGAGCACTGAAGTTTCGTACCTGGCTGGTGGATGTTTCTGGGGCATGGAAGAACTGCTGCGCAAACTTCCCGGAGTGACTCATGTTGAAGTGGGATACATGGGTGGCGACACAAAAAATGCGACTTACAACATCGTTAAAACCGGTGCCACTAATCATGCAGAAACTGTGAAGGTCGAATTCAACCCTCAGCAGTTATCGTATGAAAATCTGCTTCTTTATTTTTTCAAAATTCATGATCCTACGACGGTCAATCGTCAAGGAAATGACATCGGGACACAATATCGCAGTGAGATTTTTTATGTTTCTGAACTTCAAAAAGAAACTGCAGATAAAGTCATCGCCCGCGTGAATAAATCCAATGCTTGGGGCAAACCCGTGGCTACCATAGTCGGCAAAGCCGGCGATTGGTGGAAAGCGGAGGACTACCATCAGGACTATCTGCAAAAAAACCCTGAAGGCTACACTTGCCACTTTGTTCGCAAAGTCGATTTCTAGTTATTATTTTTGCAACTCGCGAATCAGGTCCAAAAGCTGCTGCTGTTGGGCCTGAATCACGGTCTTCTGACCTTTTTGAAGCGGCTTCATCTTCACGCGCATATTCTTCATCAAACGTTTCAAGAGTGGATTTAATTTTGGGGCTTTACCCAGTTTAATCAGGAATTTTTTTGCCTCTAAAGCATGTGCCAAGGCCTCAGTCTGCAAATACTCTAATTGAGTTGCGCTTAAACTATCTAAGTTGAAATCCCAACCCAAAAAAACCATTTTCCCTTGAGCCACAATGTTCTTGTCACCGATCTTCGTCACGGTATCAACGAACATCATCTGGAACATATTGTAGCGCCCCTGCAAAAGCTGAATCGCCTTTTCTTCATGGGCCAGAATTTCGCGCACATAACCTTTTTGAGGAACATCACGCGGAGCTAGTAACGCTTCTTCCATCATCGAGTACATGCTCATAGGCTTGTGGTTTTTATTCAGGTTTAGCTCGCGGGTCTGTTTGCGATTGATCTTATCCATGCTGATTGCCATCGCATTGAAAGATGCTCGGAGATTATCTCGTGAGTTGATATTTCTTACGTCCGGGGCCACCAAAGGATGAACACTGCCATCCCGATCTGCCAGCTCTTCGATTTCCATAAAGAATTCCAGCGCCGCCTGCTGACCTAAAATATCACGCTTATCTTCATCTTGGTCCTGCCCCATATGATTCCAAAGTTGGAATTCAAAGGACATAAAGTACTTTGTCGCCTCAGCCGTTTTTTTAAATAATGTAGGGGCTTTCAAAATTGAATCATAGGCAGCGCGACGAGCTTGCAGAGCATCGCCTTGTCTTAAGGAATCATAAAGCTCATCGGTAACTTCTTTAAGCTGTTCAGTTTTAGCATCCAAATCTGAAGTGTTTTTCTTCATTTCGTCAGTGGTGTTACTCATTTTGACTGTGGCATCATGCATTTCGTCCACTTTGTCCATTTCAGAACAAGCCGTAAGCGATATCAACACCAGGCTAGCGACGATCCAATTTAACTTCATAGGAACACCCTTATCTATGACAAAGCTTTTGACAGGTGCCCAAGAGCGGCTCCTGTTTCTCTATTAACTTCAATAGCTTTGCGTTCAGTAGTCATTGAGCAAATGTTCCAATTTTGATGCCACAAGGCTATTACAAGTCCGCAATAAGTATCTTTGAAATTGGAACTTGCTAAAAGACACAGTAATCATGCATTCAGGCGGCCGGAGTCGCCTTCAGAGGAGATTGCATAATGAAGCCCATGACTTTTTTGCTGTCGATTTTCGCTGTTCTAGGAATACCTGCCATCGCTATGGCAGATGTGATTTCAATTCGATCAGATGAATGGTGCCCCTATGTCTGTGACAACAAAGAGTCACCAGGATATATGGTGGAAGTCGTCACTAAAATCTTCGCAAAGCAGGGTCACCAAGTTGATTTCTCTCTGGTGAATTGGGCCCGCGCCGTACAGGAAGTTCGTCATAACAGATCTCAAGCTGTTTTGGGGGCTCTTCACAATGATGCTCCGGATTTCATTTTTCCTACGAAACCACTGGCTGCAGGTCAAAATCATTTTTACGTACGCAAAGATTCACCATGGGTTTATACCGGGGTCGAATCACTTAAAGGAAAACGCATCGGCATCATCAACAGTTATGCGTACGGTGCGAAAATTGATGAGATCATTAAATCACAAAAGAAAAATTTTGTCTCGATCTCGGGCGAATATCCCTTAGTCCAAATTTTAAAGATGATGAACAGTGAACGCCTAGATGCTTTCATAGAAAACGAATCCGTTTTGCGATACCATCTGTCCATTTCCCACATCCCGATGGACACTTATAAGGCTGTCAGCGTTAGCTTAGCTAATAATTCAAATCTCTATATTGCTTTTTCCCCTAAGAACCCCAAGTCGATGGAATATTCAAAAGCTATTACCAAAGGGCTCTCTGAGCTTAGACAAAGCGGCGAACTTCGCAAAATTTTGGCGAAGTATCACCTGCCCGACTGGGATGATCAAAGCATCATCCTAACCCGATCAAAGAATCTTCGCCCCGGTCGCCTCAAGGGCTCTCTTGATCCGCTCTACGTGGTCGATACTGGAAGTCTCTAGGACGAAATCAATTCGTGTCTCACGCAAAGACAATCCTTGAGAAACACGGTCATGGCGAACTTCTAAAACGTTAGCTTTTTCAGAAGCGATCACTTGAGTTAGATGGCTTAAGCTGCCTGGTAGGTCGTCGACCATCACGGAAAGTTCACACAAACGGCCACGCATAATTTGGCCACGGTCGATGATTTTGCTCACAATATTCAAGTCGATGTTCCCACCACTGATAATAACACAGCATTTTTTTCCCAGGTCCAAACCGCGTTGCATAGCTGCTGCCATCGCCGCCGCACCGGAACCTTCTGCTACTGTTTTCGCCCGCTCCATAAGAAACACAATAGCCTCTGCAATTTCATCATCACTTACGGTCACGACCTGATCTACGTACTTAGAGATAAAGTTTTCATACATGGCCACTGACGGATTTTTAATCGCGATACCATCAGCAATCGTCGCCGCTCTTTTTTTCTGTTGAGCGGGAGTTTGTTTATTATACAAACACGCCATCCCCGGGGAACGATCACTTTGCACCCCGATCACGCGGATCTTAGGGTTGATGCTTTTAACGGCCAAAGCAACACCGCTGATCAATCCGCCACCTCCGATTGGGATAATGACTGTATCTAAATCAGGAACCTTTTCTAAAATCTCGATACCAATTGTACCTTGGCCAGCAATGACAAAAGGATCTTCGTAAGGATGCACAAAGGTGTAACCATTTTCATTCTTAAGCTTTTGTGCATGTTCGTAGGCTTCATCATAGATCTCGCCCTTAAGAACCACATTGGCGCCATAAGAGCGCGTCGCCGTCGCCTTACTGATCGAACAGTTTTCTGGCATCACAATCGTTGCTTTGACTCCTGCAAGAGTCGCCGACAACGCCACCCCTTGGGCATGGTTTCCCGCTGAACTTGCAACCACCCCGCGAGCTTTTTCTTCTGCTGTTAGATTCGCGATTTTATTGTAGGCACCACGAAACTTGAAACTGCCTGTTCGTTGGGTATTCTCGAATTTGAAATACACTTCACTCTGCAAAAGATTACTTGCCGAGATGGAGTGACTCATATCCGTCGGAGAAATTATTGGCTTAATCGTTTCGCGGGCTTTTTTAATATCTTCTAAAGTAACTTTCATGGAACCTAAGACTCCCAATAGGCCGTTAGTCCCCACACTGGGGGATACTCTTTGTGTGGCAAAACCGTGGATTCAGAAAATGTTGAAACCGCCAGTCCCAAGGCCTTACTTTCGTCGAAAAAATAGAAGGGGGCAAGGGGCTTTCCACAACCTTGGCAGCTTGTGACGAGCTGGCCAGAGGCCTCTGATATGGCTCCACAACAGTGGCAGCGACGGATGTGGGTGGGTGACTTCATATTTCTCCTTGGGCTTTCATGGTAACAACCCCGACCTTTAGCAGCAACCCGCGGTCTCATTATAACATACTGATTTTACTAGCATTTACCGTCTAATAACTTTACGCGTTATTAAAAAATGATAAGCGTATTCGCTAGTTAGCGAAGCAAACCATCCCGTTTCACTCATGATTTTGTCTAAAAACCCGAAGAGGCAATAGAGGAGTACTTTTTTGAAGCTATTCAACAGTGTGATCAGCATCATGTTTACATCCAGCCTGGTTTATACAACTGCGGCGGCCGAGTCCGTGGGGCCCGTGCCCCAGTTGCCCAAGCGTTTGATAACACTGTCTCAAGATCCCAACTTGCAAAAAAATAGCAACAGATCGAAAACCGAAGCGGATTTTTGCACTCACTGTGCCAATCAAAAAGCGACCACCCAAAATCAAAAAGACATTAAAGCCGTCCATGACACTATCAAGGACAAGACTGTCCAACAACCAACTGTAAAACATGTGGAGTCCGCCGGAAAGTGGAATGCCTTTCCCGAGGTCATGAAATACTCTGAGGGAAAGGACGTGGCTTCGGCGATTGCTTTCGCGATGAAAAAGAAATACGCGAAATCTCAAGCCTATTGCTATCGCTCCGTTAAACGTGCGTTGGTTGCCAGCGGGATCGTCGAAGAATACCCCCCCGGAGAACATGCCAAGCAGGCCGTGAATGATCTGAAAGATCAGGGTTTAATTAATATGCTAGAGCACTCTAAATATAAAAAATTGCTGCAGACTCCAGATGATGCTCCCAAAGGCGCTATTCTGGTCTATGCAAATAACACCAAAGAATCCGGCGATACGCAGATTAAAACGGACTGGGGTTCTGAGAGTGGTTTTGTAAATGACTTTTACAGCAATAATTCTTTTTTGGAGTCTCCAAAGGCCCGTCGCTATGATCGAGAAGGAAAACCCTATAAAATCATCGGCGTGATGATCAAGCCTTAAACAGGAAATTGAGCATGAAAAAACTTATCTTAAAATCTCTTCTTAGTTCTTTGATTGTCTCGGCTTTTTTTGCGGTTGCGTATTCTGCGGAACCATCAGCGCCTCCCCACCCTGTGGCTCTGACAAAACTTAAAAATCTCAAGGTTAACGAACTTAAAACAGTCGACGAAAACACGACTTTGAATGAAAAAGAGATGCGCGCCCAAGACGAGGTCTTTGATGCCTTGGAGGATGCGGTGAATGCCTCCCTTAAAGATCCCTCTAATATGGAACTCCAAGCGGAAATTCTGAACGTAACCATCGTGATGCTAAAAAAAGATCCCACCCAATTTGCGGCCGAAGTGATTCTGCCTTATTACGAAAAGAATCGTAAGGGCTTCGATTCAAGCGTCAAAAAGCTCTCTCCTGAAAATGCTAAGATGGTCAAAGAAGCCGTCAAATCTGCGGCTCGAGAAAAGAAAAAGGGTAATGGCTAAAAAGCCGGTCAACTTACAACAAGCAAGTTGACCTACAGAAAGATCTCGACCTAAACAGTCGCGATCTTGATAAAAGAATCCACTTCCAAAGATGCGCCACCGACTAAAAAACCACTGACGTGGGCTTGCTTGATAAGTTCGCCAGCATTGTCAGGTTTCACAGACCCCCCGTACAAAATCGGCGCAGTCACGCCTAATTTGGTTAAGATGGCGTGAACGTCAGTATGAGTTTCCGCCACTTGTGCCGGAG
>JBJTMR010000187.1:0-1811 GCA_046070625.1 Bdellovibrio sp.
ACTTCTTTTCGCCGGACATCGCGGGACCGCCAGCGATCCGCTATCGAATACGTTGCCGGCACCACATACAGAGTTAATAAGGTCGATACAAGCACCCCACCAATCAGGGTAATCGCCATCGGCCGAAAAGTTTCCGAACCCGCACCCGATGATAATGCTGACGGAATCGCGGCAGCAATGGTCGCAAAGGATGTCATGATAATCGGCCGCAACCGTACCGGACAAGCTTCACGCAGCGCCTGGTCTGCAGAAACATTTTCCCCACGGTCACGGACCGCATTGGTAAAATCAATCAGCAAAATGGAATTCTTTTTAACAATTCCCATTAGCAACAAAAGCCCGATCATCGAATACATATTCACAGTCTGTCGCATTAACAACAGCGCAAAAAATGCTCCGCTAAAACTAAAGGGCAAGGCCATCAGAATGGTTAACGGATCTAAGAACGAGTTAAACTGACTAGCTAGCACCATGTAGGCCACTAAAATTCCCAACGCCAAAGCAAAAAGCAAACTATTGAACGACTCTTGAAAAGTCCGCGTCGCACCTGATTGAGAAATAAAATACTCGGGCGGCAATTTTTTTCCCTGATTCGCGACAAACTCCAAGGCTTTTTGTTGAGAAGCTCCGGTCGCTAAATTTGCATACACCGTAATCGCCCTTTGCCGATTCACGCGAGTCACCTGTTGTAAACTGGATTTCTCTTTAATATCTGCCACCTTCGAAAGCGGAATCAAATTATTGCGATCATTTGAAATGAATAGATTTCCAAACTCATCCCGTGGATCTGGGGATTTTTCCAACTGCACATAAATATCATAGCGGTGTCCATTTTTGGTGTACTGACCATTTTTTACTCCACCAATCATCGCCTGGACAGTTGTACCAATGTCCTCCGCACTTACACCTCTTAAGGCCGAACCTTTGCGATTGGGACTGACTTGAATTTCCGGCATCCCCGCAAGATAATCCGAATCCACGTCCTCCATTAATCCGGACTTTTTCATGGCCTCTTTCAGCTGAATATTTAAATCACTGAGCTTGTCCCAATCTGGTCCCTGCAAGATAAATTCAATGGGATATCCCTTCCCTGTGGACAGCCCCCGACTGGAAAGATCCATCATAAAAACCTGGGCACCTTTTATATTTTTCGCCAGCTCTGTACGCGCAAAGGACATAAATTCTTGCTGCGAAAGAACTCGGCCGCGCTCTTTGGTCAAGGGCCTCTGATCTTGATCAAACATCGTGACGAACATCATCGCCGTATTAGCATCACTGGCACTGCCCGCGCCCAATCCCCCGACGGAGGAATAAAGATGTGCGATCTCGGGCCGTGATCTCATCCATTGTTCCACGTCCAGAGCTTTCAGATTGCTGGTGGCCAACGAAGTCCCTATCGGTAAAAACAAACGCATGATAAATAAACTTTGATCCTGCGTCGGCGTCAGTTCTTTGTTCAAAAAACTGACCGAAAAAAAAGACAAACCCACAAAGATCAGCGAGCCACCCAAAACTTTCCAACGATGGGCCAAAGTCACATCCAACGATTTTGAATAGACCTCACGCCATTTATCCATAAGGTATTCAAAAGCCTTACCGATCTTGGTTTGCCGCGCCCCTTGATGCACGAAGGTCGAACAACGCATCGGAGTGATCGTCAACGATTCCAGCAAAGACAACATCACGGCTAAAGAAATCGTAATACCATATTGCAGAAAGAATTTACCAATGACTCCTTTCATAAAGGCCACCGGTAAAAAGATTGCCAAAATGGCGACACTGGCCGCTAAAGCTGCAAAGGTAATTTCTCG
>JBJTMR010000188.1:0-19154 GCA_046070625.1 Bdellovibrio sp.
TTCTTTACAGACTTAGTCGCGGCTTTCTTCACTGATTTTTTAGTTGGAAGAGCGGTGATCTTGGGCTCTTGCCATATTTTTGGTTCTTCTTGGCTGAAAGTTGCTGAATCCGTTTCCTGTGCCCACTCGGTGTGGCTGGACGTCTCGGAGCTGGCGATCGCTGCCGGAGCCGCTTCGAACTCGGTCGAAGAGACATTCATCGTTTCATCCTGAATAGCGACTTGGGGTGCTTCGGTAAGGGGTTCTTTATCAGCTAAGCCTATCGCTTGCAGAGAAGCGCAGGAAACCATCACAGAGCTCAGAGCAACAAGAGTAACAAGACCAAATGCCATTCTCATCGAAAACCTCCACAATCATGTGTCGATTCTTAGTATAGCAATATTTTGTTGATTGTCTTGAGGTAGACTTATTTTCTCAAATTAATTCAATCAATTAGATAACAGAAGTTCTACAGCTGGCCAAATCTTTGACAAGAAAATTAACTAAAGAACCTCTGTTTGGGCTTAAAGCCAGAAACGTTTTTGCACGGCAAAGTCGTGGCCATTTCTTTCGATGACTGCGGCGTCGCAATAGGGATCGTGCTCAAAGAACAAATACCAAGAGTGATCAGCAGCTTCGCCCAAGTATTTTTGTTTTTCTTCCATCAACATCAACGGATGTAAGTCATATCCCATTAACCATGGAATTTTGACATGTGTACTAGTGGGAACCATGTCTGCACAATACATCAGAGTGGTTTTGCCATCAGTGACTTTGATGATTTGTTGAGACTGAGTGTGACCATTAGAGATCACACAAGAAAAGCCGGGGATGAAGTTTTCAGTTGGACCATCGAGAAGCTTTAAAACACCTGCATCCAAAAGGGGCTGATAGTTGGCGGCATAGTAGCTGGCGCGTTCACGTAGGTTCGGGTGACTTGCGACCTCAAGATTTCCTTTTTGTGCCCAGTAGGTGGCATTCGGAAAGGTCGGTACAAGCTTGCCATTTTGCTCCGTCACACCACCGCCCGCATGGTCGAAGTGGAAGTGGGTGATAATCACATGGTGAATGTCTTGAGGTTCCAAGCCATGAGCTTTCAAGGATTTCAGAAGTGACGGGCCGCTTTGATCCATGCCGTACATTTCTGCGAACTTGTTGCCCATTTTGTCGCCGTATTTAGCGACAAAGTCGGCACCGTTTCCGGTGTCGATTAAAACATTGCAGCCAGGGGATTTTAATAACAATCCGCGGGCTTCCATTTGGATACGGTTCTTTTCGTCAGCAGGATTGGTTTTTTCCCATAAAACTTTGGGAACCGTGCCAAACATGGCTCCGCCATCCAGTCCAAACAGACCCGTCGGGATAGGGCAGGCTTCGTAAGAGCCAATTTTTAGATTCTTTTTTTCGACTTCAAATTTGTTGGGAGTCATCTGTTGATTCCTCAATATTCATTTTCGTTGGAGCTTCTTCGGGGAAAGCTTGCGGATTAAAGCTCATCACCCAGCTCTTATAGGCAGCATACACCTCTTTGATGGGCCCTGGGGGATGAACAGGACCTACGTGCAATGTCAGCTTGCCAGGTTTCGCAAAGAATTGTCCCTTAGGCCAAAGATCGGAATTTCCTTCAAGGTACGTGAACAAAATAGGAGTTTGAGTTTTCTCAGAAAATATCGAAACCCCACGTTTGAACTCTTGGACTTTGCCGGTTTGCGATCTTGTCCCTTCAGGGAAAATGATCAGCCACATACGAGGAAGCTCTGTTAAAAGCTTCAAAATCAAATTCACCGCTTCGCCTTTGCGATCTTTACGATCTATGGGAATAGCCCCTAAGCAGTGTTGAGAAAAAAACATGAACAGTGGATTCGAAAAGAAATAGTCTTTTGCAGCCGCAATATAAACACTCAACCAATAACGACGAGGAATGGAGGCGGCGATAGATACGGCATCCAAATGGCTGGCGTGGTTACTGATGACGATCAATTTTGGCTGAGTGGCATAGATTTCCTTAAATGGAGTTCCCACGACGCTCAGGCGAATATAAAACTTAAAGATGATATTTTTAAGAATGAGGGACCACAAAAAACGCATGCACACACTGAAGAAGTCAATGTGGCGAGTGAAAAGTGGCAAGTGTTTTAGATAAGTCGGCAGTTTGGTCCACTGCTCGTTTTCATAATCCCAATCCTTCATAGAAGCACCGTCATCACGTAGTAGTAAATAGGAGCTACAAAGATCAAACGATCCACGCGGTGAAGGAAATCACCACGACCGATAATGAACGGTCCCACGGTTTTCATACCCGCATCACGACGAACAACCGTCATAACTAAATCGCCGATAAAACCACCCAGGGCTGCCACCAATCCGGAAGATAACCAGTACTTTTCAGATCCATCTGGTAAAAGAAAGCGCATGCTGCCAGCCAAGAATAAGGTGAGTAAAACAGCAACCAAGGTGCTGCCCACGCTACGGCGAGGATTGATGCCCGGGAACAGTCTCCAGCCACCAATATAGCGACCCACCGCTAAATTGGTGTTGTCACAGAACTCTGTCAGGATAATCAAATACATCACTTGATAAACGCCATTAGGGAATTTCAGAATTAATCCCAAATGCATGAACGACCAACCCAAAAAGATGAAGGCCAGCAGGGTCAGGGATATATACTGGATCATGCGCTTATAGGAATTTCTAATCAGCGGAACCAAGCAGCTGATACCTAGAACAATCATCGGCATCGCATTGTAAATATCTAAACGACCATACCATGCGCTCATGGCAAGGCCAATGATACCGCCGTAACAAATCAAGACAAAGTAACTGCGGTGGAACATCCCCATAATTTGGAAGAAGATCTTCGCGCCCAGAATTGCCAGGCATGTTAGCAAAATCAAAGGCCAAGGATCCGGAAGGCCCATCACGACGAACATCACCGGAGCAGCTATGAGCCAACTTTTGATGCTGGCCCAGGATTGAACGAAATAGTAATTCTTATTTCGGAAAAAGAAAACGATGGCCCCAGATACGAAAATAATCGAAAGAACAATCAACACGGTCTGACGGTAAATATGGCTTTCCCAAGCCGCTGGAATATTCAAACTGATGGGAAGATCAAAGTTCATTATTTAGGTTCCTCTGAGATGTTATAGTCATTGATCTTTTTGTAAAGATTCGACCTGGAGACTTTGAGCAACTGGGCTGTGTCTTCGATGCTTTTTGTTTGTTTCAAAGCTGTGCGTATCACATGGGCCTCGAAATCATCAACCAAAGTATTAAGTCCTTTGCTGAAATCAATCACTGTATAGGACGGGGCTTGCACAGGTGACGCAGCTGGAGTTAACCAGGCGTTCACATCTTCTGCACGAATAAAGGGCAGGGGAGAAGTCAGGCTTAATTGTTCACACACGCGTTTCAATTCGCGCACGTTGCCTGGCCAGTTGTATTTTTTTAAAGAATCCAAGCCGTCATCAGTGAACTGTTTGTTGCGGCGAGGTCTTTCCATTGCCAGGAAGTGTTGTGCAAGTTCATCAATGTCTTCCAGGCGATCGCGTAAAGGCGGTAACTGAATTCTTTGCGAAGCTAAGCGATACAAAAGATCTTCACGGAACTCGCCGGCTTCGACCATTTTTTGCAGTGGTCGATTGGAGGCGACAATCACACGGGTTTTAACCACGATGGTATCTTTGGCTCCAACTTTGCGAACTTCGCCACTTTCCAAGAAGCGCAAAAGCTTTGCCTGTTGAGTCAGCGGTAGCGCTTCAATTTCATCCAGGAATAAATCACCACCACTGGCGGCTTCCGTTAGGCCTACTTTGTTTTGATCAGCTCCGGTGAAGGCGCCTTTCACATGACCAAACAACTCCGATTCAAAAAGATTGTCGGGGATGCTGGCAATGTTCACGGCGATAAAAGGTCTTTCGCCTTCTTGTTCGTGTAACAGGCGAGCAACGACTTCCTTGCCACAACCCGTTTCACCTTCAAGCAGAACAGGTTTCGTTTCTCCACGTAAATCGGCGAGACGTTTTTTGATTGTTTGAGAAGCTTGTGATTGTCCCACCCAGCGAAGAGTATTGCGGTCGGCATTCGGGTCGACGGTGCGCAAATCCCAAAGGGCCTCGATTTTCTCTAAGACCATGAGGATTTCTTCCGGCATCAGGGGCTTGGCTAAGAAACGTTGGGCTCCCGCTTTAAGGCAAGACTCCATGAGGGGACGGCTGAGGTCCCCAGACATGGCGACGACCTCAAGTTGATTATTATGCTTTATGAGGTTTTCAATAATCTCTGGGCCAATTGCTGGTTTGTTGGGCTCAAGATGCATGTCGACGAAGGCAGCATGATAGAAGCGCTCGAACTGGACAGCTTCTAGCTTTTGTGCGGAAAAAACCTTCCAATGATTGGGAAGGCTCATTTTCATTGCCTGGTGAATAAGCGGGTCATCATCAACAATCAATAGAGAGAAAACTCGAGTTTTTGCCATAGACTGTAGCATGGCTCGATGAAGGTCCTTTGGCCACCCTTGGTGCGCATTGTCAGTAGTGACGTACAGGGGTTTTTATACCTAAAATAAACAACGGAGGCCCCATGAGTGACTTAAGAATTCTCCTGACTGAAAATATACATCCCGTTGCACAACAGCGCCTGATTGATGAGGGCTTTAAGGTTGATTTAATCAGTCATTCTCCGTCGGAGGAGGAGCTGCTGAAGCTTCTTCCGAACTATGATGTTTTGGGGATTCGCTCGAAAACAGAAATTACCAAAAGAGTTTTAGATAACAACAAGCACCTTTTGACCATTGGTTGTTTTTGTATTGGGACAAACCAAGTTGATTTAGTGAGTGCTTGTCGCGAAGGTGTGCCGGTTTTCAATGCTCCTCACTCTAATACACGTTCTGTTGCGGAACTTGTGATTGCGGAAATGATTGCTCTGTCTCGTCAGTTAGGGGATCGCAATACCCTAGCTCACTCTGGTGGTTGGGTGAAATCAGCCGATGGTTCCCACGAGGTTCGCGGGAAAACTTTGGGCATTGTGGGCTATGGCCATATCGGCAGCCAAGTCAGTGTTTTGGCTGAAGCCATGGGCTTGCGAGTGATCTTTTTTGACACCGTTAAGAAATTGCCTTTAGGGAACGCGAGTTCCAAAGCGACTTTGGAAGAGCTGTTGGCGGAAGCGGACTATGTGACGTTACATGTCCCGGAAACTCCTGAAACCAAGGATATGATTTCTAAAAAAGAACTGATGAAGATGAAAAAGGGAGCTTTTTTAATCAATGCCAGTCGCGGAACTGTGGTGGTGATCGATGATCTGGTGGTGGCCCTTAAAGAAAAGCATCTTGCTGGATGCGCTATTGACGTCTTTCCTGAAGAACCTGCGTCCAATAAGGTGAAGTTCGTTTCACCATTGCAAGGTCTAGCCAATGTCATCCTGACTCCGCATATTGGGGGCAGTACGGAGGAGGCTCAATACAACATCGGTGCGGAGGTCGCAGAAAGCTTCCGCCGTTATCTGCGTATTGGTTCTTCCTCTGGCGCAGTCAACTTCCCGAATGTGGATTTGCCCGTGAAACAAGGGACCTCGAGGATCCTCAATGTGCATAAGAATGAGCCTGGGGTCCTTGGGGAGATCAATGGGATCATTTCTAAGGCGGGGGCTAATATTGAAGGCCAATACCTGTCTACGGACGAGCGTATTGGTTATCTAGTCATGGACGTGGAGTCGAGTAAAGCTCACGGTTTGGCTGGGGAGATCGGCAAACTGACGCGGTCTATCCGCACTCGGGTCGTTTACTAATGTTAAGTCCTTTGCCTTTTTTTCAGGGTTATTGAGAATCGGGCAAAGGATATGGTACAAACGGGACCTCTTAAATAACACACGAGGTCCAAATGAAATCATTGGTTTTAGTATTGTCTTTGGTTGCAGCTTCTTCTTCATTCGCTTCTGAAGGCGACACAACTTTTCTTGCTTGGTGCGAACAAAACAACGTCATGGTTCAAGACAGCAAAACTCAACAAGTTAAAGTTCTTGTGAACTGCACAGAAGCTCAAAAAACTTGTAAAGCAGTTACTATCTATCGCGAGATGGGCACTATCGTAACAGCTGCTTGCAAATAAGACTCTTCGATATTTTATCTAGCTAGATGAAAATAAAAAAGCCCGGTGGTGAACTGGGCTTTTTTATTTTCTAAAGAACTTTACCAGGGTTCATAATGTTGTCCGGGTCAAAGACCTTTTTTATTCCGCGCATAAGTTCGATTTCAGCTTCAGAACGCGTGTAGTTTAGGAATGATTTTTTCGTCAAACCTACGCCATGCTCAGCACTAATAGAGCCTTTGTATTTCTTAACGGTATCAAACACCATCACGTCCACTTTGCGGCACTCTTTAACGAATTCTTCTTTCGTCAGGCCTTGCGGGCGCAAGATATTGATGTGCAAGTTGCCGTCACCAATGTGGCCGAACCACACCACTTCCCACGCTGGGTAAGCGGTTGATAAGACTTTTTCCAAATCATCCATAAATGGTGGAACTTTAGAGATCGCCACCGAAATGTCATTTTTGTACGGAGAGTATTTCGCCAAGGACTCAGAGATATCTTCGCGGTATCTCCAGAATGTCGTTGCTTGGACATCGGATTGGCTGATCACGCCATCCAGGACCCAGCCTTCTTCAGCGCAGTGGCCGAAGACTTCCAGAGCTTTTTCTTCATCGTTTTCACTGCGAATTTCGACTTCGGCTAAAACGTAAAATGAAGCTTGAGTTTCTAGGGGAGCTGGCAGACCGGTGTTTTCTAGAACTTTCGCCAAAGCTTTGTCCGAGAACATTTCAAACGCCACCAAAGATGTTTTCGTTTTAAATTCCGCAAAGATCTTCATGACGGAATCCAAACCACTGACTGCCATCACCAAAACTTTCATTGGTGGTGGAGCAGGGGCTAAGCGAACTGTGGCTTCTGTGATAAAGCCCAATGTTCCTTCTGCGCCGATGAACAAATGGCGAAGGTCATAGCCTGTGGCATTTTTCACCAGGCCGTTGTTCAACTCTAAAATTTCACCCGTGCCGGTGACAACTTTAAGGCCCGCAATCCAATCGCGAGTTAAACCATAGCGTACGACTTTGATGCCGCCCGCGTTGGTAGAGATGTTGCCGCCCATTTGCGAAGAACCCGTGGCTGCGAAATCAACGGGATAGAAAAGATTTTTAGAGTGCGCAAATTCTTGCAAAGTTTCAGTAACGACACCAGCTTCAATGACCACGGTATGGTCGACCGCGCTGAATTCTTTGATCTTGTTCATTTGATCAAAGGACACAACCACTTCGCCTTGAGAGGCGACGGCGGCGCCAGAAAGTCCTGTACGGCCTCCAGAGGGAACCAGAGAGATTTTATTTTTACGCGCCCATTTTACAATGGCAGCAACGTCTTCAGTAGTGTGAGGAAAAAGAATCGCAGAAGCTTTGATGTCGAAATAGGTTGTCCAGTCCTTGCCCCAGTATTTGAGACTTTCCTCGTCGGTTTTGATCTGGTCTTTTTTTAAAAAGCTATCAAGTTCCTGGAGGGTGGCCGTAGACATGTTGAATTCCTATTCTTCGCGAATCGTTCGATGAAAGTCCTTAAGAGTTCTTATTCTAAAGAAAGCATAGACGGGACACAAGCCCCAAGCCGCGGTTAGCAAACCATAAATGCCGATGTAGGTCCAGAACGGACCACCCGCGACGGCATAAGCTGTGAGGCCGATACCGAAGATGAATCTTAAGACACGGTCCCAGAGGGCGACGTTACATCTCATTGTGTCCTCCTTCGGGTGAGGCTAAGGCGGACAGGAACTATTTAAGTAGTTCCTGAAGTTCGCCAGATTGGTACATTTCCATCATGATATCAGAACCGCCCACAAGTTGGTGGTTGATGTAAAGTTGTGGAATTGTCGGCCAGTTGCCATACTCTTTGATCGCAGAACGAATTTCTTCGTCATCCAACACATTCACGTCTTGGAATTGCACGCCGATGTCTTGCAAGATGGCGCAAGCACGAGCAGAGAAACCGCACATTGGGAACTGTTGAGTGCCTTTCATGAAAAGCACAACTTTGTTGGATTTAACGATACCATCGATTTTTTGAAGTACTGGTGACATAGGATTTCCTTTTTAATTAATAATCTTAATCTATTTAAACCTGAGGAACCTTACGGAACCTTCGTTTTGATTGAGAGCGCGTGAACTTCGCCTGTTTTGAGTTCTGGACCAAAGCATGCCATCACGTGCTGGTGTTGTTGGATGCGAGTCATGCCAGCAAAGACAGGACTTTCCACATACACTTCCCAGTGGTCTTGAGTTCCAGTAAGGTCGAAAACTTCGATCTTGCATTGAGGATAATTTTGATTAAGGCGTTCTTGCATTTGTTCTGACGTCATAAGCCGCAAGCTACCAGAGGGTGACCCGCTATTCCACCCCTGACCCTTGTTTTGTGCGCCACGTCAGTGTAGGATGAGCCCATGTTTGGACCCTCACAGCGCCTGGTTAAGATATTTTCTCTCGTTTTACTTTTGCTTTTCTTTTATGCCGTAGCTCGCACGGAATTTCTCATATGGAATTGGACGCTTTTCAGCACTAAATCCGCAATGGATTTGCTGTGGGCTTTCGTAGTGGGCTTGCGCTTTGATATCTCGGCCGCCCTTTGCGGGGTGGCTCCTTTGCTGCTGTTTTCATTTATTCCCTGGTCGAAAAAATGGAATCATCTGTGGGAGAAAATAACCTGGGTGGTCTTCTGTATCATTCAAGTTCCCTTCCTGATTTTGAATTTAGGCGATACGGAGTTTATCAACTTTGTGGGACGTCGATTTACTTATGACACTCTATTTATTTTGAGTGAGATCCCCGGGAAATTCGTGAATTTCCTGACCAGCTATTGGTTGCTGTTTTTGATTAACACGGGAATTGTCCTGGCTTTGGCTTGGAGTTCTTACAAGGTCATTCACAGCTCTGGAAATGCTCAATGGCCACGCTCCATCGATCGGGGTTGGAAAACTTGGGCCGGGCATGTCTTTACGTGTTTTGTCGCAGTCGCATTAGCCGTGGTTGGGATTCGTGGCGGTTTGCAAAGTAAGCCGATTAACTTTGTGAATGCGAACGTCTTCACAGCACCGTTGTTGAATAACCTGGTGATGAACTCAACGTTCACGTTCATCAAAAGTTACGGCGCGGAAGAGATCAAACACGAAAAATATTTCTCTGATAAAGAGCCGATGTTGAAGGAGCTGAATGGTTCTTTCTCCGGTTCGCTGTTAGACGGATTGCGCCCGAAAAAACCACAAAACGTGGTAATTATCATGCTTGAAAGTTTTGGTTCGGAATATATCGGACCAGTTGATGGAAAAACTCATACACCCTTTTTGGATTCGTTGATGGCGAAGTCTTTGGTGTTTGAACACGCCTATGCCAACGGTCGCAGATCCATCGAAGGCGTGGCAGCGGTCATGGCGGGGATTCCGGCGCTGATGAGTGAGCCTTTTATTTCTTCCCACTTTACGGCGAATTATTTTTTGGGATTAGGGACTTTGGTTTCTCAGAAAAAATATTCCACCAGTTTTTTCCACGGCGGTCATAACGGGACCATGTACTTTGATTCCTTTATGAAAAGCGCCGGACTGGATCAGTACTATGGTGCCACAGAGTACGGTAATTCTGCAGACGACGATGGCGTGTGGGGAATTTGGGATGAACCGTTCTTGCAGTGGATGTTGACGAAAGTGGATCAGCAGCCGCAACCGTTTCTGACGTCGGTTTTCACCTTGAGTTCTCATCAGCCTTTTAAAGTTCCGGCACAGTATCAAGAGCAGTTTCCCGAAGGGGAAATTCCTATTTTGAAAGCGGTCAGTTACACCGACATGGCTTTGCAGAAGTTCTTTGCCGAGGCGGCAAAAAAACCTTGGTATAACGATACTTTATTTATCGTGACTGCGGACCATACGTCTTTGCATTATCGCCCAGAATTTCAAAATGAAGTCGGGGACTATCATGTGCCGCTATTCTTTTTCCACCCGAACTTTAAGTTTCCTAAGGTGGATACAAAGATGGTCGTCCAACAAATCGATATCTTGCCGACCGTGTTGGATTTCTTAGGGATAGCTTTGAAGGATGAAAACTTTTTGGGAAGTTCGGTCTTTGTTCCCGGTGATAAAGTCGCCATTACTTATAATGACCGGATCTATAATTTATTTGGTCGGGACTATCGTGTTCGTTGGGCCGTGGGCCGAGGGGAGCCTGAGATGTTCTCGATGGAAGATGCGAACAGCCAATGGCCCTTGATGGAGCCGTCAGAGCGTAAAGAAAAGTTGGTCCTTAAGCTTAAAGCCGGTATTCAATATTTCAACGAAGGCATGTGGGATAACAAACTTTATTACCCCAGCAAAGCCCGCTAAGTTAATGCAACGAATGCCAAATGCTGATCTTTGTCCCACCGTTGGTGGGACCGGCGTACCTACCCGGCTTTGCGGAGGTAGAGTTCGCGTTGGAGGTCGGTGAGGGTCGAGATGATGTCACCTTCGCTGGCCTTCGCAAGATGATCGAATTCGATGCCAAGGACAAATTCCATATCTGTTTTCATGCGAATATTTTTGACGAAACCACTCACTGGAATCGGGGCACGGTTTCCCAGGCAAATTTCCGCTTCAACGATGTCATCCATTTGCATGCTATTCATATCCATCGACCACATAACTGCACAACCTTCCGTTGAAAGATCGGTCAGCTTGCATTCAAAATTAACCGCTTTATGGTTCAGGGATTTTACGCAAAAAGTACCGATGTAATTTTGCGGCAAGACATAGCGGAAATTTTTACGGCGTTGCAGATGGAAAAGATTGAACACTGTTAAGTTTACGCCACCCTTGTACGGTGTCATCGAGGTTTCAAAAAGGTATTTTTCTCCGCCCATAGAAAAAGTGGCCGTCAAAATATCTTGGAAGCCATAGTTCAAAGTTATTCCCTCTGGAATCTCACATTGAACTTGCCCTTGCTCGTTCATACTGGCGGCTTTCAAAGGAATACTGCGCTCTTGTTTGTCTTTGACCACGATCTCACCCTGAGTCTCCGTGATCTTTTCAAAAAGATGTTTTCTATCTTGTGCGGAATTAATTGCTTTAAAAATAATTAGTGGACTCATTCTATGCCGCCGCTGAAAGTTTATGACCACATTCCATGCAAAATTTTGCACCCACAGCCACGTCGGCACTGCAAGCAGGGCAGGACGGACCGTTGGAACGTTTTTTAGGTTTTTCTTCTTTTTCGTCCATATCGACGAAGCCTTTTTCATTCCATTTTTCGATCTCGCGAAGCATTTTCCAGCTTTGCAACATGGAACGGTATTCTTTCACTTCAAACTGCAACAGAACTGAGTTGGCCACAGTTCTGCGCTTCATGAAGATCCCCTTGCCTTCCAGACGGGCAAAGTGGTCATTGTTCAAGTTGATACCCAATTCGTTTTTGCAATAGTCTGAAAATTTAACGAACTCAACACTGACGACACCGAAACGATCTGGCTCTGCATCTGCTGTGACTTTCAAAAGTCCATCGAGCATATTTTGGCAAAGCTCGTCGACCTTTAGTAAATCAGTGCGGCCGCCTTTGAAATAGTAGTACTGATAGAATTCAAAGAAGCTTTCCAGCAGGCCTAAATCAAGGAAGTGAACCTTTTGAATTTCGTCGGGTCCATCTGGATTGTCCGGAGCTTTGCCCATTTCATAAAGGGCAATTTTAAGCTTCACCAGAATGTTAATGATTTGCTCCACGCGCTTCGGGCCTTCACCCATGACACGTTGGGAGTACTGTTTCATCATACTCCAGTCCACAACGATACGGCCTGGGGTGGATCTGTCACCTTTATGATTTGCCGTATGAAAAACCGCCCCGAAGGCTTTCGCGACTTGGTCTTCCGGACACGGAGAAGAGTCTTTTTCAAGCTTCGTTGAACGAACATCGTTCATGGCTAAACGCAAGCGATCTGCCAATGATTTAATGATCACTTTCAACATCTGAGGTGCACCCTCATATTGTTGTTTCAAAGTATCGACGGGGATTTCAAGAACTTTGGTTTCAGTCGTTGCAATCGCAGCCGTCGGGTGAGTTGTCGCACCCAAAATCACTTGGTCGCCCAAAATATGAGAGGCACCTAATTGGAAAAGATCGATGGTCTTTTTACCACGAATGAGGCATTGGTTCGCGCCACCAGATTGGATCAAAAAGACCGACGTGATTTTGTCCCCGTCTTTATAGATCACTTCACCTTTTTTGAATGTTTTTACTGACATAGCAAGGCTCCTCAAATTTTTATCTTCAAAAAGATATCGGCAGAAAAGCCGAGGAAATTGAGGAGCTTGTCCTAGGGCGAAGGTCTAGTTTGGGGGAGCACTATAGCATTTATAAGTGAGTCTTTGGGGGATTGCGGGATTTCAAAGTTTCCGTTATAAGTTCACCCATGGATTATTTCTTCGCAGCGGCCTCTGCCGAACACCAGAAAAAAGAAAAGGCGAAAGCTCGTGAGCTTCGTCAAAGCCAATGGTGGCGGCAGGAACTTGGTAAAGGCATTTGCTATCATTGCGGAGGGAAATTCAAGTCCGCAGACCTGACGATGGATCATTTGATTCCCATCGCTCGAGGTGGAAAATCCAATAAAAACAACTGTGTACCGTCCTGTAAGGACTGTAATAGCAAAAAAGGCTATAAAACACGGGCTGAAATGGCCTTGGAAGAGCTTAAAAATGGGGCTTTAAGCCCTGAAAATGAAGCCGAAAACACCCCAAATATCGACGAAAATAGTACGGAAAACGATCAAGAATAGCCTCCATTTCGGACCTGAATAAGGGTCATGAGACCTACCATATCGGGGCCTTTAAATACCGGAACTAACCACTCTAGAGTGGAAAAGCAGATCAATCTTTCCAAAGTATCCTTTTCTTGAATCTTTTGTTCTGGCAGATCCAGTCTCATTCTTTGAGGCGGCTTTTGCATTTGGAACTCATGGACCTTTTCGATGAAGATCGTTTGTTTGTCGAGGTCCCGCTCATAGAGATGAAACCACTTACGGCAATACAGGTCTTCCAGAGTGTAACTGGAATGTTCGAAGAAATTGAAGCTTCTAAAGATCTGCGTGTGTTGCTGGTTGTAGATTTCAACCAGATAGTCTTCAGAGATAAGTTCAAAGTCTTCAGGCTTCATTGTCCAGCCGTAGTATTCCAGGGTCGCTTCAATCATTGCCTGCGTATTTTTAAGAGAAGCATTTTTTTTGAAAACGGCGTGGCAGATTTCGTTATAGGCAGTGATGTTTGCCAGGACGTCTTTTTGCTCTTGTTCCGAAAGAGCAGAAAAATACGGCAAGCTTGGCTGTGAATAAGGTCTAAAGAGAATTCCGTCTTCTTGAATCAAACGGGTAATACCATCGGCATGGCGACGAAAGGTTTCTTTAGATGAATTTGGGTTTAAGAAGTTCATGGTTGCACCTGACAGTCTTGCAGATGGTCTAACATAGTCTTTTAGAGTGTCTAAATAAATGATTATTTAGAGTCTTCCAAGATTTTAACTCATGACACAGCTGATGACTGTCAGGATACCGACAAGGAGGTTGTTTTTTGTCACCGGTACGAGCCATTCGATCGTGGAGTAGTTGCTTAAACGTTCCAAGGTTGCAAGCTCTCGGATCCTTTGTGCTCGTGGTTCCAATTGCATTGCTTGAGGCGGAGACTGCTGAAGAAACTCACCCACTGTTTTGAACATGTATTGTTGGTCTTCTTCAGTACGATCATACAGATGATACCATTTGCGGCAGTAGAGGTCTTCTAGCGTATAGCTTGAAAAACAAAAAAATCGGAAACCACGAAAGACTTGAGTTTGGTTGAGATTGTAAATCTCGATCATGTGGTCATCGTGGATTTTTTCATAAAACTCGGGGTCGATATGCCAGCCAAATTTTTTAAGTGCTGTTTTGAGCAACAGACGATTGTCTTTCAAGGTGCCACCGCTTTTGCGTGCTTCTTGATAGATGGCATCGCAGTTAGAAATGTTTTCTACCACATCGATTTGTTCCGAGGTGGATAGAAGGCAAAAGTATGGCAAAGACCTGGAGGCGTAGGGACGAATGACAATTCCCTCATCTTGGATGGCCAAAGTGATGTTTTCCGCGTGGGTGCGGAACTTAGTTAACAGTGAGGAGAGTGAGTACGAAGACGGCATATTATGAGGCATATATCGTGTTTGCCCAAATATCACGAGTTCTCGCTTTTGTTATTTACGCCGCGCAATGTTGGACATTGGTCTTGATTTGACTCGACGCGTTCAGACTAAGCTATCAAAGTCTATCATTAAAATTCGTTAACATCGTTATAAGGATTAAGCGACTGTGAGCAAAATTACTAAAAGTAGTACAGCTGAATATTTTGCTAAAAACCTCCAGCAGGTAGGTTTCTCTTCTCCTTTGAAGGCCGTTTTGACGACCTTGAAAGAAGCCGTAGATAACTCTCTGGATGCGTGTGAGTCTGCGGGGATTTTACCTGACCTCATGGTTGAAATTTCAAAAGTTGGAGTCGGTTCGACTAAAAATACTGATTTAATTCGCATCGTTGTCGAAGACAACGGTCCTGGGATCGAAGGTGAAGATCTTGCGAAAGTTTACGGTGAGTACTTAGCTTCATCGAAGTTCGGTCGCGGTCAATGTTCTCGCGGTCAGCAGGGTATCGGTATCTCTGCGGCAACAACGTGGGCGCAAATGACCAATGCCCGCGGCGTGAGTGTGACTTCTAAAACTAAAAAAATGCGTAAAGCGATCTCGGCGCAAGTCGATGTGGATATCAAATCCAATACAGGTGTATTGAAAAATAAAGAAACTGTAGATTGGGATCGCGAGCACGGAACTCGTGTTGAATTCGTTCTTGATGGACGGATTCAATTGAACGGTGACGGCGGTATTTTGACATACATCGAGGGCACAATTCTTGTGAATCCTCATATGACGATCACACATAAGTTGAGCGACGCTGATTTTGTCACTGTGACTCGTGTAAGTACTGAAGTTCCGCAGGTTCCAGAGGCTTCATTGCCACATCCGCACACATTCAAACTAGGTGAGTTCATCACTCATGCGACACTGTTTGGTAAAACGACTTTGTCGAAGTTCTTGAAAACTGGCTTCTCTCGTATTTCAGATCAATCTATCTCTGACTTTACGAAAAAAGGCCTGCCAAAGAATCTGTTGGAAAAACCAATCACTTCATTGAGTGAAGAAGACTTCAAGAAGGTATTCCAAGCTGTGCAAAACACAGACTTGATGGCGCCCAGCACTCGCTCGGTTTTGACAGTAGGTGAGGAAGCCCTTTCGAAATCTATCACTCGTTTGGGTGAGGTCGACTTCTTTGCCGTTGTGACTCGTAAACCGACAATTTGTGACTTCAAACCCGTGGTTGTCGAAGTTGCGTTGGCACGTTTCAAAGACCGCAATCAACAAAATGATTCCCCAGTGACTTTGCTTCGTTTTGCGAATCGCGTTCCATTGCAGTTCGATAAATCAGGTTGCGCGATCACTTGGGCGATTGAATCTGTGAACTGGAAAACTTATGGGTTGGGTCAACCAAAAGACTCATTGCCGCTGGGTCCGTACATCTTCGCGGTTTCTATTGTATCTCCGTTCATTAAATTTAAAAATGCTTCGAAAGAAACGATTGATGCTTCTGAGGAATTAGTTGCTGAAATTCGTTTAGCGTTGATTCAAGCTGGTCAAAAGCTTTCTCGTCACATCAAAAAAGAAGTGAAAGAAGCTGATCTTGAAAGAAAATTGGCGCATATCGAACAATTCGGTCCGATCCTTGTTGAAGGTTTGGCAAGAATCATCAATGCGCCAGAATCGCGTAAGAAAAAAGCGGAAGAAGGTTTGAAAAAACTTTTGGGTCGCGATTCAGAAGAGGCGATTGCAGATTTGGAAGCAGCAGAATCTAAACTTTTGGCGCAAAAGCAGCGCGAGAAGAAAAAGGGTATCTCTCACGGTGATGAAGAAGAATTCGATGTGATTTCTTCTGAAGATCTTGTGGATGAGGCTTCTGAAGAACCGCAAGGAACTAAAAAAGCGACGACAAAAAAGACTGTTGCTACTAAGAAAACGACTGGGAAAAAAGCGTAATGGCAAAATTACTTAGCGTTCGCGAACTGAAAATTGATATTCCTAAAGAGGCCCGCATCTTGGCAGACAAGATGTTGAGAGATCTCGAGTCTTCCAAACGTCCGGTTTTGGAAGCCGTTAAAACATCTTTAGATAACTCTTTGTACAATGCCAAAGTGGGTTACTTAACTCCGGGTGATAAAGTTGTTCGTACAGAATTGAATGTTTCTTCCGTACAAAAGCTAGCTCGTGTGGTTTTCGTTTTGGAAATTCTTTTGGGCAATCTGGAAATTGGCTCTGTAAATACAAAGCGTGAGCTTTATTACATGTGTAAAGGTCTGATTAAAGGCAACTCTCGCTTGAAGCCTTTGGATTTTGACGACCAGTCTGAATCTGATTCGATCATCGATTTTATCGGGGACATGCTTGAAGTTTATCGTGAGGAGTTGAACTGTTTTGCCAATGACCGCGGGGGACAAACTTACTCTCAACAATTGGTCGTGACAGAGACTTTGAATGATGGTGATAAAGCCGTGGTTGATCTTTCAACTTTGGGTACTTCGCCATTCCAACCGAAGAATAAGCCTCAGGCTTTGAAGTTGAAGGCGAAAAAGAAAATCGACTTCTGCTTGATCGTTGAATCCGAAGGTACGGCCAATACGTTGGTATCAATGGGCTTTACGAAACGTAATAACTGTATCGTGATGGGTGCTCAAGGGGTTCCCTCCAATGGTGTTCGTGGTTGGTCAAAATTGATTCAGGACGAACTTGATGTTCCGATGTACTTCTTCGGAGATCTCGATGCGTACACTATGCAAAATATCTTCCGTACATTGAAGGCGGGTTCTGCGGCATCTTTGATCCGTAACTCCCACTTCTCTGCACCGAATGTTAGATTCTTGGGTGTGTTGCCTGAAGACGTTAAAAGATACGATCTGCCTCACTACAAAGTGAAAGAATCTGATCCAGCGGAAGCACGTGCTTTGAAAAAAGCTAAAGATGCTTTGGAGAACGATCCGTTCTTCTTGGATAAGAAAAATAAAAACTTAGCGGACATCCTTCGCTGGTTGATCAAAGAAAAAATTCGTTGCGAGCAACAGTCATTCTTCTCGGTAGATCCAAAAGATCCAATCAAAACCGAAAAATTGATTTTGGAAAAAATTAAACGCGGATCCTACGTTTAAAAAAGAAAAAGCAGCCCCCGGGCTGCTTTTTTCATTTCAAAAGGTGCCTGGTTGTTTTTTGCGTCTATACTGCGTCATGTGGGTGTGGTGTTTGATTGATTTTTTTGGGGTGGCGGTCTTTGCTTAGGGTGTTGAGGAGGAGCCTATGAAAATATTGGGATTGGGTTTGGTGCCTTTTTTGGTTTTGTCTTGTGCTTCTAAAGAAAAGGCCGAAGTTAAAAATCCGCTCGAGTATTTACGTGGGGATACTTATGGCGTTCAGGGTGACGCTCCCGCAGGGCAGGCTGAAGGCGTTTGGAAAGGTCCGTCGGGGATTCCGGTAGCCGGGGCCAAGAGCAAGGTCACGCGGATTCGTGGTGTTTTGATGATGGGGAGCGGGATTTCCAGTACTCCTTTGAAGTTTACGTTGGTTCGGTTGTTGGATGAAAAGCAAAAGACCACTGCCGAGGCCACGAGTGATTTGAATGGGCAATTTAATTTGTCAGGGACCATCGCAAATGGGCACTATGTGGCTCGTGTGATTTCGCAGAAGTTTGCAGGTGAAGTGAAGGTCTTTGTGGATCGGTATGATATTAATATAACTATTCCCGTTGCGGAAATCGGTTCGTCTAAATAGATTTGTTTTTGTCAGAGAAGGTGTTTTCCCAATGAACAGAGTTCTTAATTATATTTTTGTCTTTGGCTTGGTGGCTGTTATGGCGGCCTGTGCTCATGAAGCTGAGACGGAGAAAGAGCCGAACGCACATTTAAAAAATGATACCTACGAAGTTTCGGCCCAAGGCGGGGACGAGATGCTTCTGCGCTCGACGGCAGCCAATGAAGTTCAGACAACTTTATCTGGAGTTTTAAAAGTTCGCGGAGTGAAACAGAAATTTGTAGGGCCTTTGGATGTTCATTTGGTTGATCGAGATGGAACTATTTATGCGCGCACCAAAAGTAATAAAGATGGTTCTTTTTCCTTGCGAGGGGCGCTGGCTCCCGGAAAATACAAAATCAAGGTTATAGCCAAAAAATATAAAGGCGAGCTGGTAGTAGCCATAGGGCAATCGGAAATCAAAGATCTCGTGGTGCCGGTTGAAGCAGTGATCAGATAATAAAAAAGCCCAGAGAGATCTGGGCTTTTTTAATGCGCTGTAGACGTAAAAAACAACCAGGCACCTTTTTTTACCGCTTAGCAGAAGGCGGAATTTCTCCCGGAGAATAAATAATTCCCTGAAAGTTCTTACAAAGGTTCACATAAAAAGTTCTGGCATGAACGCCATGACGGAATGTCATCAATTTGTCTCTGGTACAGGAATCAAACTTTGCGTACTTCAGAGGATCGTGGTCGTATTTTTCTGTCGTCACCACCAAAGCATCTTGGCCCTCTAGGTTTTTCATTTCTTCCACCGGTTGCATCACCGTATAGTTACTCATCGTCGAGTTTAGCATGTAAATCTTTTCGCGAGCTCCCCATGTGGTCTGCGCAGTTGTTTCATAGCGAAGGGCTGCTAGGAAGGGTTTGCGGCCTGTCTCTGCGTGGATCTCACGCTGACGGCGAGCCAAGAAATTTCCAAGCTCTTCCCAACCTGTGAATTCATTACTGAAATCATAAGTTGTTTGCCATTCGGCATTTGGAGCCACAGCCTTAAAGACCTTCGGAACCCAAGGGTAGATAAACGGAGTATAGGACAACAATACCAAGGGAATAAAGAAGGCCAAGATTCCATAAGCGTAGGCCTTGCTTCGGGCTTTCACGATGCGACGTTGGCCCCAAGTTAATCCTTGTGACCAGATGGCACCGGCTCCCATCAGCAACAGAGTGTAAGCAGCTCCGGGCCAATGAGGTTTGTATTCGGCAAAGAATGGTTGTGGATAAAACACT